>JAISYD010000135.1 GCA_031270145.1 Planctomycetota bacterium | reverse complement strand
CAAAAGAAGGTCTTTGAAGCCTTCGCGCCAATGGCAAGCTTAGTGAATGCTCCGCCGATGGATTTGCTCCAGTTGTCGGAAACCCTGAAGGCCTCCGATTTCTTTGAACGCGCGGACGGCGGCCAGATTTTGTTCCCCTTCCTTAAGGAGTTGAGGCAGATGCAGCCCGATGGTCTCGCCTTTACCCCGAAAACGGTTTGGAACGTCGTTTTCCACGAGGACCCGCCCCCCGACGTCACCCCGGAGAACCTGGCCCCGAAACTGGTTGAAGCCGTGCGCCAGAGCTTTGATCAGCGTATGAAGGACATGGGAATCAAGGATTCGGCGGCTTGGCCGAACCTCCTGACGGCCGGAGCCTATGGGGTCAAGTACGCCACGGCCTTGGAGCTGTTGGTGACCACGGACAAGTCGACGGCGTCGCTGGGATTTGCGGACATTTTCCCCATATCCGGTTCGGCCCCCGCCCCCAAGAATGCGCCCACATCGGAGGACACGGGCATTCAGATGTTGGCAATGGACCTCCACCGGATGGAGTACGGCGCCGACTCGCAGTCGGCGCATATGCATGCCGTCATGACGGTGGGCAATGGACCGCCGCTGGATTTGCATCCCGGTTCGCTTACGGATCCGACTCAAAGGGAGAATTACGGGGCGGCCAAGCTGGACAATCCCATTATCCAGGGGGTTATCAGCCGGGTCCGGGACCTATGCGGCACGGGGGAGGGGACGGCGTCCCAGCGGGCCAGCGTTTTCGCTTTGATGAGTCAAGTCGGCACCGGCCAATTGCGGTACATGAGCGGGCTGGTCGGGGCGGTATTGACCGAACACTCGGCCTGCGATATGCGGCTGGATCGCCTGGATAACGGCGATGTCCGCCTCCGCCTTGAAACGGTGGCAGGGTCCAACGGCCACGGCGTGATTGAATTCACGATCAGCCCGGACGGTAATTACCGTCAGACCGATTTCCTGCTTGCCAACCGCCGGCCGCAACAGGGTTGACGCTGGTCCGCCTCCCCGCTATACTGGTTGTGTTGCCCATTGGGGGAAACAGCGTGTTGTCTTGCAAAAAGGCGGTCGAGGCGCTGGCGGAGCGCCTCGGCTCGGAAGTTCCGACGCCGGACGGGATGCTGCCGGCCGGGGCGGTCCGGGCCTAAGGGCGCGGGAAAAGGCGACAGGTTCGGGCGCCGGCGTCGGAACGCCAGGCGGAAGTGGATTTCACGCTTTACCGGGAGAAAACATGAGCGCGCAAAACATGGATATCTTTTCCGATGAGGGCTTGGCGGCGGAGGAGGAGCGGTTTTGGGAGACGCTCGCCCGCAAATGGGGGCTGGCCGCACCGTCTTTCGAGGACGGCGCCTGCTCCGTGGATTTCGGCGGCGGCAACATCATCGTCTTTTATCCGCAACTGGAGGGGCTTCGCTCCATCATCATGCAGGCGCAAATCGGCGTCATCGCTCTGCGCTCGCCGGCCTCCGGCCAATTCTGGCTGGAGGCGCTGGACGCCAATAACGGCTGGTCGCGGACGCAGGGCGCCACCGTGGGCGTCGACGGGAAGGACGGTTCGGTGGGCTTGTGGCAGCGCTTCGTACTGCCCGCCGCCTCGGAGGAGGAAATAACCGATACGGTCACGGCGTTTCTCGGGACCGCCGAATTCTGGCGCGACATCCTGAAAAGCCACGGCGGCCAGCCGGTCTACCTCGCCGGATCCGACGAGGCGATCCCCGGGCCGGACGCCCAAAACTTCATCAAGGCTTGAGGAGTCAAAACATGACTGTCAATGTCAACCAGGGAATCTCCAGTTCCGTCTCGTTGTTCACTCCGCTGCTGGATCGGTCCGGGCCGGCGGAGGAGACCTCGGTCCAGCCGCGCGGTTTCCAGGCCGTGCAACTAGGGCTCCAGGGAGACCTGCCTTTGCCGCCCCCTCAACCGCAAAACATCGGTCCGGTGGCGGTGACGGTCGATCCGCAGGTCAATCCCCAAGCCGTGCTGATAGCGCGGCAAAATGTCCATGACGCCCCCCCGGCGCCCGGCCAGGTAGCGGTGACGATCCCCGGCCTGGGCCCCAAGAATATAAGCCTGACCATGGTTCCGAAGGGCCTGCGCGGGCAGCCCGACATCGGGGAGCGGCTCCGGGAGAAAATCATCCGGGGCGGCGAGTCTTTTCGGAACATTTCCTCCGGCGCCATCCCGGATTACATGAAACCCGGTTTTGCCGGGCTTCTGTCCATAGAGCAACAGCGCGCGAAGGCCATGATGATCAGCGACCTGGCCTTTTTCCTTCAGGCTCAGGGCGAGGCCAAGTACGGACCCTTTTCGGAAGGAGCCTTTTCCCTGCCCGATCCCAACGGCAACCTCCTTAAATTCCTGACCTCCTATCCCGCCAGCTACCAACGCCCCTCGTCGCACCTGGATGGGCTCAAGGCCGGCGGCCAGACCGGCACCCGCACCGATCCCGGCGTCGAGCATTGGGGCCTGGATCTGCACGACGACGGGGCGCATCTGGACACGGTCCTTCCCAACGGCTTCGGCACCATCCTGTTCGGCAAGATGCCGGCCGTCGCCCTTTCGTCCCAGGTTCAGGACCATCCCGGCATGGGCGAGATCAGGGAAGATCGGCTGTTCCTCAAAATCGAGACGCACGGCACCGGCGGCGGCGTTGATCGGGCTCTTCACAACCCGCCCGGCCAGACGAGGGGGATCATGCAGAGGATCGGCGACTTCTTCAGCCACGCCGGGGGCTACATCAAATCCCTATGCCGGCGGCTGTTCGGCAACAACAATCCGCCCGGCAGCCACAAGGAACGCATCCCGCCCCAAATGAAAGCCGACTATAAGGCCATCGTCAAGCTGGTGTCGCGGGCGGCGGGGAGCAAAACCGACAAGGATGTGGCCAAGGCCATCATAGGCGCCCGCCATTGCACCGGCGACAGCCAGGGCCTCAGAACCATGTTGTTGAACCTCTCCCTTCTGGAATTGGACGCCCCCGACGTTTTAAGGCATGAAGCGAACGCCGGCCTGCGGGACGCCATCAACAATTTCAGGGTTGCCTGGTCGGCGGAACACGGCTTCGATCATCCGGAACTGCGAATTGGCCAGGAAATCATCCTCACCGACGTCGAGCTTCAGGGCGACGCGCCTGTCTGAGGCCGGGCGCCGCCCGGAAGGTTGCGCCGCGGGGTTGACGCGAGTCCGCCTCACCGCTATATTGGCGGCATTGGGGCCATTGGGGGAAACAACGTGCTGTCTTGCGAAAAAGCGGCCGGGATGCTGGCGGATCGCCTCGGCTCGAAAGTTCCGGCTCCGGACGGCCAGGGGCGTTACGTCTTCGATCTGGCCGGGGATATGCGGTTGGGAGTGGAGGATAGCCCCGCCGGCGGCTTGTTGGCCTGGTCGGAAGCGGCGCCGGCGCCGGCCGGCGACGAGGCCGAGGACAGGATGCGGCTGTTCCTCCGCCTCCACTTGGCGAGATTGCGCCACGACGCCAGGATAATGATCGCCGGCGGCGGGAACGGGGAGCTTTTGTTGCATATGCGCCTCAATCCCGACGCCGAGCGGGAATGGCTGGACGCGGCCTCGGCGTTGCTGAACGAAACCGAAGCGCTCCGGAAGGCTCTCGGATATACGGCCGCGGCTTCGGGGGCGGGCGGCGGCATGGGGCTGTTCGCCGGCATGTCGGATTTGTTCAAAAACAGGCCCTAGCTCGGCCTGGAGTTTCCACCGGGAGGATGTCGCATGGCGGTTGCGCTTACGATCGCTGAAAACGCTCCCGCCGGCTCGGCGGTGTTGCATATCGTGGGCAGCCTCGACGCGGCGGCGGCGAAGGATTTCGGCGACGCCCTCATGCCGCTGGCCGAAAACGCCGGGTTGGGGCGGGTCGTCCTTGATTGCCGGGAATTGAAGTTCGTCGCCAGCGCCGGCCTTCGGGTTCTAATCGGCGCCGTCAAGGCAATGCGGCCGCGCCAGGCCGCCCTGTGCGTCGCCGGCATGAACGACGACTGCGTCGCGGTGCTGAAAATGACCGGCTTCCTGCCTCTGCTGAAATTGGCGCCAACCATCGAGGCCTGTTTTACCTGAGGGACGCGCGCAATGTCCAATCCATTGTCGGTGGCCGAGGAACCCGGCTGTTTCCGCTTTCAAATGGCTTTCCCCGACGCCGCCGCCGCCGCCAAGGACATCGCCGGGCTGGGCGAGAGCCTGATCGCCTATCTCGGGAAGCGCGGCATGAGTTCCGGAAACATCAATTCCCTCCATATCGCCATGGAGGAGTTGCTGACCAACCTCGCCAAATTCGGCCGCTCCGGCGCCGATTCCGACGGAACGGTGCGGGTCGAAGGCGCGGTGGAGCTTGGCGAGTCGGAGATTGTCTTTCGGCTGAAGGACAACGCCGGTCCCTTCGATCCCAACGCCGCGCCGCTGCCGGCCATCGACGCCGACCCCATGGAGCGTTCCGTGGGGGGGTTGGGCATCTATATGCTTTTCCAGATGTTCAAGGAGTTGCGCTACCGGCGGGAGGCCGCCGGCAACGTCAGCGAATGGGTGTTGGAGCGCCTGCCGGACAAGGGGTGATTCCGGATGATGGAAACCGGTTTTTTTTGGCGAAACGCCGGGTGGCGGCTGGCCGGTTGCCTGGCGCTGGCGGCCGGGGGCTTGTCGCTTTACCTGGCCGTGCCTTCGTATGCCAGGCGCGCCAATCCCTGGATTTCCCGCCTTCCCTTTTCCTCTCCCTCCCATGCCGTGACCGCGCCGGACGGCGGATTGACGCTGGTGGATTCGTCCCAGCGCCGGATTTTGCGGTTTGACGCGGCGGGCGGCCTGCTTTGCCGGATTGAAGGCGGTTCGCGCGCCGCCGGCGGCTTTTTCCACGCCCAGCAAACGGCGGCGGCGCCGGACGGGCGGCTGTTCGTCCTTAATTGGACGCTGGACGCGGATGGTTATTACCTTGAGCGCGAGGAAGTGCTGGAATACGACGCCGCCGGCCGTTTTGTCCAGACGGTGCGGCGGGTGGACATCTCCCCGGAAAGCCGCGCCGGCTACCGGGTGGCCCTGCGGCCTTTGTCCAGGGCGCTTGCGGTGGATGGGTCAGGCCGCCCGCGCTGGTTGGAGCTGATGGCCGACGGTTTGTTGGCCTGGTCGGCGGAACCGGACCCCGGGACCGGTGGTTGGACGGCTCGCCCGGGCCGGCTGTTCCCCCTTCCGGACGCGCATTTGTCGGTGGCGGAGGCGGTTTTTCTGCCCGACGGCGGAATCGCCTACACGCATAAGGCGGGAAGGATTTTCCGCCAGGGTCCAGAGGACGGCGAGCCGGAATTGTTGTTCGACGCCGACGCCTCGGGCCGGCTGACCCCGGACGGAGTTCCCCCGGTACCATGGGGCCTGGCCGCCGGATTGGGGGGGGAACTGTATTTCACCGACCTGGTCTTCCGGGAAATACGCCGCTTGCCGCCTGGCGGCCCGGCGGAAACGCTTTTCAAGGCTGCCGATCTTCCGGAACTACACCCGCCGTTTAGCCTGGATATCGAGGAACGGGGAATCAAGCCGGACGGGACCTATTTCGCCCGCCTGTCGTCCGGTCCGGACGGGACCCTTGCCGCTTGCTCCGAAAATACGCTGGTTTTGCTGCCGCCCGGCGGCGGAGCGGCGGTTTTCCGAAGCGATTTCGCCCTGCCGCCGGAGTTCCGCCTGGCGGCCGCGGCGTCCTGGCTGGCGCTGGCCGTGTCGGCGGCCGGATTGCTTTTGGCGGCGCGAATTCTGTATGTGGACGCGCTGGGGCGCCGGATGCCGGTTTTGCTCGTCCGCACGCTGGGGTTGCTGGCGATTATGGCCCTGACCCTTGTCGCCATCCTGCCGCTGATGGCCGACAACATGTTCAAGCAGCAGTTCGAGGCCCAGGAGCGGCAGTTGCGGCAAATGCTCGCCACTCTGCCGCTGCTTGTCGACGCGGA
Source organism: Planctomycetota bacterium (assembly GCA_031270145.1). GTDB lineage: Bacteria > Planctomycetota > SZUA-567 > SZUA-567 > SZUA-567 > JAJBSZ01. Next base: position 1,554 of record JAISYD010000135.1, on the reverse strand, counting down.
GGTGATCGCCGGTTTGACCCGCGCCGGCGATTTCCGGAACCCGGATTACAATCTCCTGCGGGAACGCCTCCGACAGGTTTTCCTGGAGAACGGCGCCGAATGGAGCCGGGGCTGCTATTACGCCATTTACCGCTTCCGCGACGGGCGTCCGTACGCCTTCATGTATTCCAACGACGAGATTGGGCTGTATTACCCGCTTTCCTGGGAGGACGAGGCCCTCTACCGCGGCGCCTTGGAACAGGGGACCGCCGCGACCGCCAGTTCCAGCGACGCCTATGGGGACTGGATCTTCGGGGTGGCCCAGATTCGCGACGCTTCCGGCGGCGCCGCGGCGGTGCTGGAGGTGGGTTCCGACCTGCACGTGTTCACCGCCGCCATTGGAATCTTGGTGAACTCGACCCTGCTGGACGCGCTTACCCTGCTGGCGGTGTTGTTGTTGCTGTCGTTCGAGTTCCTCTATTTCTTCGACCTCTTGACCAAACTGGCGCCGCCGCCGGCCGGGGAGACCTGGCTGTGGCGGCGACGGGGGGGGGGAGCCACCCCTGTTTTCCTGGTCCGGCCGATGAATTGCCTTTTTTTCACCGCCCTGTCGTTTCCCGTATCCTTTGTGCCCTTGCGCATGCTGGAACTGGCTCCGGCCGACGGCTGGCTGTCGCCGGACGCGCTGGCGGCGGCGGCGGTGTCGGCGCAGATGTTTGCCTTCGGGGCGGTGCTGTGGCTCTCCGGTTCCCTAATCCGGCGGCGCGGTGCGCCGGCGGCGATCCATGCCGGTTTTCTGGTGGCCGGGGCCGGATTGCTGCTGGGCGGCGTCTCCGACGCCACCGGACTGTTCCTGCTGGCCAATTTGGCGATCGGGATGGGTTCAGGCGCCGGCTTCCTCGGTATCCGTTCGTTGCTTCTGGGGGAGAAGGATCCGAATCTGGCCGATCTCGGCTATTCGCATTTCTATTCCGGCATGACCGCCGGTTGTTACGCCGGGTTGGGCATAGGGTCGGCCTTGGCCTCGCATGTCGGCTACCAGGCGACTTTTCTGGTGGCCGCGGTGGTCATGGCCGCGGCGTGGCTGGTTTCTATCCGACTCCTCCCCATGATGCCGAAAAGGGAGGGAAGGGACGGCACGGCCGCGGTTCCGGCCAGGCCGGGAGACTGGAGGGAGTACGTCGCCTTTTTCCTGGATCGCCGGGTATTCCCGTTCCTGGCCTTCAATATGATTCCGATATATGTGCTGGCGGCGTATGTGGCCTATTATTTCCCGGTTTTCGCCGAGTCGAAGGGGATGGGGGTCGGCGACATCGGCCGGTTGCTTCTGGTGCACGGATTATTGGTGATTTACTGGGGGCCGGCCGCTTCTCGGCTGCTCCTGCCGCGCCTGGGCGGAAGGACGCTGGTCATGGCGGCCCAGGCGACTTATTGTTGCGCGCTGGGCTTCCTGGCCGTTTTCCCGGATCTGGCGGCGGCGGTGGTCGTCCTGGTGGTATTCGGTTTGGTGGAGGGCGCGTCGGTGGCCGGGGCGAACAAATTATTCCTTTCTTTTTCCGCGGTCAGGCGCCTGGG
>JAISYD010000129.1 GCA_031270145.1 Planctomycetota bacterium | reverse complement strand
AGGATCGCCGCCCCGAACGGGGCGAACAGGGCTCTGAACTCGGCCGCCTTGCCGGGATTGCGGCTGGCCAGCAGTATTTTTTCCATATTTTCCCCGCCGCGTCTTCCTTCCTTCCGCGTTCCCGCCATTCGCCGGCGGTACGGACTCGAGGCGGCGGTTTTCTCCAGCGCCGGCGCCCTCCGGCGAAGCCCGGAAGCAGCGCGAATCCGATCCTTCCGCCGGGCTCGGCAATTGTATCCCTTGGAGGAATGAAAGGCAACCCGGGAGCCGGAGCGTTTGAGCCAGGCGCCTATCCTCCCTCCCATCCGGCGACGGCGGGCGGGGAGGGAGAGGGAAGGCGGACGGCGGGGTTTTCCCCGCGAATCCATATTGCAATGCCCCGGGCGGGCAAATATAATCAGCCCATGAAGCTGCGACAGAAAATAATCTTCTCCTTTCTGTTGATGACCATCATCCATGGCATGGCGACGCTGTTGTTGCTCGAAACCTACTACCTGGTGGGCGGCACCTTCCACCCGGAGAACGGCGACCCCCTGATCGCCCCGGGGCTGTTCCCGATGGCGGCGAGCCTGGGGTTGGGCATAATCCTCAACATCACCCTGCTTTTCCTCTCCATCCGCCGGCTGGTCCTCGATCCCTTGGACGAGCTCCGCCGGGCCTCCAGCCTGGTGGCGGCGGGCGAGGCCGCCTTCATCAACACCGGCGGCCGGCAGGACGAAATCGGCCAGCTCGGTTCGGCCTTCAATTACATGGCGGGAAACATCATCGAGTCCCGCCTGCACCTGCAGGAAAAGATCCGCCTGGCCACGGACAAGATCGAGCGCACCCAGCGCGAACTCGCCTTCACCGAGCGCCTGGCCGCCACCGGCCGGCTTGCCGCGGGGGTCGCCCACGAGATCAACAACCCCCTGGCCGGGGTGATGAACGCCGTGTCCCGCATCCGCCGGGAGGCGCCGGCCTCGGAGCGCACGGACAAATACCTGGACATCTGCGACAACGGCCTGAAACGCATCCAGGAGACGGTGCGCCGCATCCTCGACTTCTCCCGCAAACGCCGGGAAATCGGCCTCGTGGTCGTGACCCGGCCGCTATTGCAGGCGCTGGAGCTGATCCGCCACCTGCTCGACGCCGGCCGCATAACCGCCAGGGTGAACATCGCCGACGACGGCGTCCAATGCCAGCGGATGCGGGTGAAGGCCGACGCGGGCGACCTGCAGCACGTGTTCCTGAACCTGCTGGTGAACGCCGTCGACGCCATGCCGGACGGCGGCGTCCTGACCCTGAACGCCTACCGGGCGGAGCGCTGGGTGGTGGTGGAAATCATCGACACCGGCGGCGGCCTGACCATAGAGGAGGTGTCGGCCAGCTTCGACTATTTCCACACCACCAAGCCGGTGGGCAAGGGCACCGGCCTCGGGCTGTCCATCGCCCACCACATCGTCGTCGGCTACGGCGGCGCCCTGACCCTGAACAGCGAAAAGGGGGTGGGGACCAAGGCGGCGGTGGAACTGCCGGCGGCGGAGAGCGCCCCGGAAAAGACGACGAAGGCGGGATGAAGCCATGCGAGTGCTGCTCTGCGACGACGAACCGCTGCTCCTGGCCACGCTTTCCGACGACCTTGAGGACGCCGGGCACGCGGCGGAACTGGCCAGGGACGGCGACGCGGCCCTGGAGCGGATCCGCGCCGGCGGGCTCGACTGCGTGGTCACCGATCTCGCCATGCCGGGGGCGGACGGCATGGCGGTGCTCGCCGCCGCCCGGGAGGCCGGCCTGGACGCGGTGATGATGACCGGACACGGATCGGTGGGCATGGCGGTCGAGGCCATGCGGCTAGGCGCCTACGACTTCCTGGAAAAACCCTTCCTGGGCGACTCCCTGGTCCGCATCCTCGCCCGCATAGCCGAGAAGCGGGACGCCGCCGCCTCCGGGCGGAACCGGAAAAGGGTGGCGGGGCGGGGCTTTCTCCGGCTGATCGGCGGGACCTCGGAAAAATTCCGCCGGCTGATCGACGCCGCCCGGCGCGCCGCCGCCTCCGACGCCACGCTCCTGATCGTGGGCGAGAGCGGCTCCGGCAAGGAGGTCCTGGCCAAGGCCATCCACGAGGAGAGCGCGCGGCGCGACCACCATTTCGTCCCCGTCTCCTGCGGCGCGATTTCCCCGGGCCTGCTCGACGACGAGCTTTTCGGGCACGAGCGCGGCGCCTTCACCGACGCCAAGGCCGCCCGGGTCGGCCGCTTCGAGGAAGCGGAAGGCGGGACCCTCTTCCTCGACGACATCGACGACATGCGGCTGGACACCCAAGTCAAACTGCTCCGGGTCCTGCAGGAGCGGGAAATCCGCCGGATCGGCGGGACGCGGACGCTGCGCGTCGACATCCGGATCATGGCGGCTTCCAAGGTGGATCTGGGCGAGCGGGCGGCCAATGGGGCCTTCCGGGACGACCTCCTCTATCGCCTCCAGGTGTTGCGGCTGGACATCCCGCCGCTCAGGGGGCGCCCAGAGGACATCCCGGCGCTGCTGGCCCACTTCCTTGCCAAGCACGCCGCGGGCGCGCCGCCGATCCCGACGCCGGACGCCCTGAAGGCGGCGGCGGGGTATGCCTGGCCCGGCAACGTCAGGGAGCTTGAAAACGCGATCCTCCGGGCCTTGGCCATGGGCGATGGCGGCGGCGAGCTGTCCGCCGCCGACCTCCTGCCGCCCGGCGCCGCGGCCGAGCCGCGGCCGGAGGACCTCACTCTGGCCGACGCGGTCAGGCGGGCCGAGAAAATCCAGATAGAAAGGGTTCTCGCCTTGTGCGGCGGCAACCGCTCCCGCACCGCCCAAATGCTCGGGATCAGCCGCAAGAACCTGTGGGAAAAGATGCGCCTCCACACCATAGACGGCGACGGCGCCGAATGACCGGAGGCGGTACAAATCCGGGATGCATCTGAAAACGGAGCGAACAATGAAGAAACGCCTGCTTGAACTGATTGCGGCCAACACCAAGATACAACTGTTTTTCCATGGTTCGGCCGGCAACAAGCTGGTGTCGGTGAACGGAGTCCTGGTCGAGGCGGACGACGACCACCTCGTCCTCAGCGATCTCTACTCCAACACCCTGCTCATCCCCATGAACAGCATCGCCTACATCGAAGTGAAGAA
>JAISYD010000127.1 GCA_031270145.1 Planctomycetota bacterium | reverse complement strand
CTTGATGCGGAAGGAATTTTAGCGGAACTCGCTGAACGCCTGCGTCACCATCTTGCTGATGGCGATAAGCAACTCGTTCTTGGACGCATCCACCAGGGTCTGATGAAAAACGGCGTCGAACTCGGCCAGCCGGTCGGATTCCGTGTTCGCCGGAGTGTCTTCGAAATACTGCTGAACCGCGTCCAGCGCGGCCAACTAGACCTCGCCGGCGCGCTCGACCGCCAATCCGCGCGGCCATGATTTCCGGGTCCAGGCGAACCTCGACCACATCCTCGATCTGCACTTTATTGCTGACCAGCCAGGAGACGACGGAGGGGGTCGCGTCATCCAGGTTTTTCGCCGCTACGAAGGCGCCCCGGCCTGGGTAGATTTTAACATACCCCATCATCCGCGGGCTCCGGATGGCTTCGCGCACCGTGGAGCGGCTTATGTCGAGTAGTTGACAAAATTCCTTTTCCGTTGGGAGTTTCTTATCCAATTGTATGACGTCAGATAAAAGGAATTGTTTTATCTGCTCCGCAACCACATTTATTTGTGATAAATGTATGCTAGGAATCATTGCATTATCCCAAAATTGTCTTATGTCAGATTAAGAATACCGCCCATCCCTTGTTTTGTCAACTACAAATTTTGCTTTTTTTAGGCTTTTTGCGTTGTTCGTTTCAACCTAACTGCCCAAAAATCCTAACCAATTGCCATACATTAAGTAATATATTCCTTGATAGTTTTCGCTGATGTTTGGGCAAAGTGGACTTTTGGAAATTATGCAGCCCAAGCGAGTGCATTCACCAGTAATTTTTGAATTATTGTAAGGTCGGCGCGTGAGGACGACATGGCGCAAGCGTTGGCCGCCTTTAGGAATGCGGCCATCACTCCGATATGCCAGGCCGGATTCGAATGCATCCCGGAAGGGCTGGAATACTACGCAGAGAACAGGGCATGCGCGATCAACGCCGGCATCAGGCAGAGAACCGAATGACCCTGCCCGCGAATCCCACAGCGCCTCGGTGATGTCCTCCACTCGCCGCGCCGACACGCCGGCCAGGTACATCTCCACCAGCGCCTCCTCCACCGAAGATTCCCGGCGGCGGTAACGGTCGATGATGGCGCTCTCCAGCGGAAGCGTGCGAAGCTTCGGAACCTTCAACTCGACCGCTCCGGCCTGCGTATCGAGAGAACGGCGGTAGTAACCGGCGCGGGTGTCCTGGCGGTTGGGAGAGTGGCGGCCTTCGGAGTGCGGATGGGGAGCGCGGCCAGGACATCATCATGCGCACAATCATTTTCTTGATCCATTGTGTAGTCCTCCTTGGAAAGTAGTGTTTAGATTCATGTCAAATCCAAACATCGACCGACTAGGAGGACTACTTTTCAAATTATGCGCAAAATTCCGGACGTAATCTGACGCCATGTCCGGCGACGGTCTGATCGACCTTGAAGACCTTGTCATACAGGCGGGTTTTTGGCGAGGGCGGCGGCGAAGCCAAGCCGGTAGTCGGCCTTCCTTATGGCGATAGCGCCAAGGGAGGAGGAAAGTTCCCGTCCGTCGTTTTGACGGCTTAAAATGGCGACTTTCAAGGGGTGTTTTGGTTTTTTGCCGTTGGTCGCGCGCTTTTCTTCCCGGCAATCGGCCGCCAGGTCAAGCCACCTGGAATTTCCGCGCCACCTGATCCAGGGTTTTCACCATGCGGGACAATTCGGTCTCGCTGTTCTCCAGCGCCTCCAACAAAAGCAGGCGCTCGTTTTCCGCTTCGGCCAAGGCTTGCCGCACCCGGTTGTCCGCGTCGCCGCCGTGTAGGCGGATTTCCGCCTCCCGGGCATTGAGTTCGCGCCTGAGGCGGCTGGCCTCGGCCAGGGCGGCCAAGGTTTGTTGTTCCAATTCCTGCACTTCCCGCTCCAGCAAGGCGCAGGTGTTTTCATAAAGGCGGAGTTTTTCCCGCAGCGTTTCCACTTGGCCGTCAGGATGGCTGTCGAGGCTTTTTCCGCCTGTTTTCGCTTCGCCCGCGGTATTTCTCCTGGCTTCTCCCCGCAATGAGTCGATGGCGTCCAGGAGTTTCAGTTTGTCGTTCCAGTGTCTGCCGAACTCGGGATTTTGCTTATCGTTTTCCTTGTCCGCGTTCATCGACATGTTTTGTTTCTCCGCCTGATCATGGGCTGAATCCTCCCGGGGCAATTCCTGGAAAGCGGTTTGCGCTTCTCCCAAGTCATATATCGGCAAAAAGAAGCGGCAACTTCAGCCTCTCTCGTATCTCCGGCCGCGGGGAAGTCGCGCGGGAGCAAAATGCCGGCCGACGGGGGGAGGACGACAACGGCAAAAATACGGCTTTCGAAAAACGGCGAAAATTTTTTACCGCAACAAAAAATCAGCCACAAGCGCTAGTGGTTTTGTCCAGCCGGACGGCTAGGGATGGGCGGCAAGAAAAAAAGCGCGAAAAAAGCGATTATTTTTATTGACAACTGATTATTTGTTCAGTATAAGTGGTCATGTGGAAGTGAACGGATGTTCAGTAATTTTGGCGGACAACCATGCGCGATCTTACCGGGCGGCAGCAAGAGATTTTCAACTTCATTTTGGCCGCCCTGCGCGAGGAAGGGGTTATCCCCTCGGTCCGCGAGATTTGCCAGGCTTTCGGTTTCGCCTCCACCAATGCGGTCAATTCGCATCTCGACGCTTTGGCGAAAAAGGGTTATATCAACCGCCGCCCCGGGGCGGCGCGCAATATCGAGGTTGCGCCGGATTTTCTCCAGCCGGAGCGCGGGGTTCCCATTGTCGGCCGAGTAGCGGCCGGCAACCCCATCGACGCCATCGAAAATCTCGAGGGCTATCTGGATCTGGACGTCATCTATGCCCAACCGGAGCATTTCGCGCTCCGGGTGGCGGGCGATTCCATGGTGGACGCGGGCCTATGGGACGGCGATTTCGTCATTGTCCGGCGGCAGCCGCGGGTGGAATCCGGCGAAATCGGGGTGGCGGTCATTGATGGGCAAGCCACCATAAAGCGTTTTCATTGGCTGGCCGGCGGCGGCTTGGAGCTAGTGCCGGAAAACGAGAAATATCAACCTTTCACGGTGGATCCGGCGGCGGATTTCTCCATCGGCGGCAAAGTGGTGGGGATGCACCGGATCTTGCGCTGAATCGCCGCTCCCGAAACCGGCATAATTTCGCGAACCCGCGTCATTTTATAATGAGGAGAAGCCCATGGCCCGCGCCAAGAACGAAAAGCCCGACAAGGTCGATAACGAAGAAAACGGCAAAAAAATGGTTGGCAGGGAAAAGAATCTGGCCGCCGCCCTGGCCGACATCGGCAAGCGCTTTGGTCCCGAGGCCATCATGTGCCTGGGCGCCGACAAGGTCGTCAAATGCGAAGTCATTTCAACCGGATCGCTGGCTCTCGATGCCGCCATTGGGGTGGGGGGCGTGCCCAAGGGGAGGATTGTCGAGTTCTATGGGCCGGAATCCTCGGGCAAGACCACCCTGGCCTTGCATTGCGTGGCCAATTCCCAAAAGAGCGGCGGCACCGCCGCCTTCATCGACGCCGAGCACGCCTTGGATCCGGGCTATGCCAAAAAATTGGGCGTCGACCTGGACAACCTGCTGGTTAGCCAGCCGGACAGCGGCGAACAGGCGCTGGACATTTGCGAAATGCTGGTGAAATCGAACGCGGTGGACATCATCGTCATTGATTCCGTCGCCGCCTTGACCCCCAAGGCGGAGTTGGAGGGGGAAATGGGCCAGAGCCATGTCGGACTCCAGGCCAGGCTGATGAGCCAGGGGCTCAGGAAGCTTACCGGCATCGTCAAAAAGTCCAATTCCTGCATCATTTTCATCAACCAAATCCGCATGAAGATAGGCGTCGTCTACGGCAACCCGGAAACCACCACCGGCGGCAACGCCCTCAAATTCTACGCCTCCCTGCGCCTTGACATCCGCCGGGGTATGCCGATCAAGAAAGGCGACGAGATCTTGGGCAGCGAGACCAAGGTCAAGGTGGTCAAGAACAAGATGGCCCCACCCTTCAAGGTCGCCGAGTTTCAGGTCCTTTTCAACCACGGGGTCAACCGATTGGGCGAAGTGATTGATCTGGGCGCCAGGGAGGGCATTATCGGCAAGACCGGGAGCTGGCTGTCCTATGGCGAGAACCGCATCGGCCAGGGCCGGGACAACGCCTGCCAGTTTTTGCGCGACAATCCCGCGACGGCGGCGGAAATAGAGGAGAAGCTGATAGCCAAGCTGCGGAACAACGTCATCGCCGCCCCCGAGCCGCCGGCCGGCGCGGCCGAACCCGGGAAAACCCCGGCCGACAATCGCGGCCTGGCCGACGCCGATTTGGAAATAGTGGCCTGAGGGCCGACTGGACTCCCCTAAATGCCGCGCCCGGCTCCCCATCCCCCTCTTCCCCGGGCGCGGCGTTTGTTTTTGCCGCTTGCGCTT
>JAISYD010000074.1 GCA_031270145.1 Planctomycetota bacterium | reverse complement strand
CGGCTATTTCGAAAGGAACAAGGAATGGAGACGCGAAAACTTCTTGGCGCATTGCTTTGTCTGTTTCTGGGTCTCGGGACAGCCGCTTCGGCCGGCGAGACCTTCAAGCTCGGCGCGTTCCTGCAACTGACCGGCAGCATGTCCGCGTACGGGCTCGAATCCAGGAATTCCATTGAATTGGCCGTGGCGGAGATCAACGCCAAGGGCGGCCTGAACGGCCAGTTGATTCAGTTCATTCCCTACGACACCCAAGGCTCGGCCGAAGAGGCCGTCAAGATCGCGTCCAGGCTCATTGACGTCGACAAGGTCAATCTGGTCATCGGCTCGGTCAACTCCAACGAGGTGCTGGCGGCCGCCCGTTATCTCAACGACGCCAAAATTCCCACCCTAGGCCTAGGCACCTCCCCGACCTGGATGGCCGAAGGCTGGCCCTATATTTTCCGCGGATCGTACAACAACGGCCTCTCCGCCCTTTTGGTTGTGGACATCATGGAACGGCTGGGCATGAGCGAAGTCGCCGTCTTCAAAGGCCAGGACGACGCCTCGCTCAGCACCGCCAGGGCCTTCGCCGGCGAAGTGAACCGCCGCGGCTACGAAATCGTCGCCGACGAAAGCTACGATCTCGGCGACAACGATTTCAGCGCCCAGGTCGCCAACATCATCGATTCCGAACCCCACGCCGTCTTCCTGTCGGTTATCGGCGAAGCTGGTCCGGTCATCGTCAAGCAACTCCGCCAGCTCGGCTACACCGGCATCATCCTCTACAAGGAATCGTTCATGGTCGCCCAGGTGGAGATCGCCGGCAAGGACGCGGCCACCGACATCCTTTTCCCAAACCCCTATGTCACTTATGACAACATTGCCGACTGCGACATTCCCATCGTCCACGCCTTCCTCGAAAAATTCCAGGCCAAATACGGCCACCCCTGCAAGACCGACTCCGCCTACCGCGCCTGGGACACCATGATGATCATCCAGGAAGCGGCGCGCATCGCCGGCGCCAATGATCGCGAATCCATCCGCGCCGCCATCCACAAGGTAAACATGCCCGGCCTCGGCGGCCAGCTTGACTTCACCGACGGCTCCGGCGAAGGCTACAAGAAATTCAACCTGTTCGCCTTCATCGCCCAGAAGAACCTTCTTCTTGACAAGTGGATTGCCGACGGCGGCTACGAAGCCTATAAGAAAAAGACCGGCAACGAGTATTGACTGTCCGCGCGTCCCGCCCGGTTTCGCGCCGGGCGGGGCGGATATTTTCCGATCGCCCGCCCGCCACGGAGGCGCGCAGCCTATGAGCAGGAAAAAATCGCTGTTGCTGGCGATATTCGCCGTGGCGGGACTGGTCGCCGTCTATTTCTTCCTTTCGAGCTACGCGCCCGTCAAACTCCGGCGCCTGGCCCTCACCGGAGTCATGCTCGGCTGCGTTTACGGGCTGATCGCCCTCGGTTACAGCCTTATCTACAAGGCGTCGGGGCTCATGAGTTTCGTCCAGGGCGACATCATGACCATAGGGGCGTTCCTGGGCCTCACCTTCTTCACCTTTTTTCGCGGCTTGTTCGGTACCGGGGAGGAGGGCGAGAGCAACGTCGGCGCCTTTATCCTTTCCGTGGCATTGACCACGGCCGTCGCCTTCCTGTTCGGGATTCTTTTGGAAAAAGGTACGATCCGAAAGCTTTTGAACAAAAACGTCATGGCCATATACGTTGTTTTGGCCACGATCGCCATCTCATACATCATCCAAAACGGGGCGCAGATCATATGGGGCGGCATTCCCCTCCCCGTTCCGTCGGTGTTCACGGTTCTTTTCGTCGAGTTGATCGGCGTGCGCATCCAGCCCGAAATGGTGTTGTGCGTCATTCTCTCCGCCGGCTGCATGATCGTACTCCACTTTTTCATGACCGGGACGCGGATAGGCACTTCGCTGCGCGCCGCCGCCATGGACGCCAAGGCGGCCGAGGCCTGCGGCATCGACGTTTCGCTGTCCACCGGCCTGACCTGGGGAATGGCCGCCGGTCTCGCCGCCATCGCCGGCATCCTGATCGGCCCCATCTACGGGGTTTACACCATGCTTGGCGCCAACATCGGCCGCAAGGGCTTTTCGGCCGCGGTCATCGGCGGCTACGGCAACATGTACGGCGCCATGCTTGGAGGCACCATCCTGGGACTGGCGGAGACGTTCGTCGCCGGCTACGCCTCTTCGACCCTCAAGAATCTTATCGCCTATATCCTGCTCATCGCCTTCCTGTTCATCAAGCCCACCGGCATTTTCAACGAACGGGCGATTCAGGACGTATGACGGGACGGTCCCGCGTCCGCGGCCGGGAGCCGCGGTTCCCAAGCTACCGGAGGGGAAGACTTGAACCAGCGACTTGAGCCCACCGAGGAATCCATGCGCCTGCCGCTTCCGGAGCGCGGCGGACGCGGGAATGCCGGGGCGGCGGCGGCCGTTTTCGCCGCCGCGCTGCTGCTGCCGACGCTGCTGCCCCGCATTTTCGGGAACGACTATCCCGTCTTCATCTGCTGTTTTATCCTGATTTACATCATCGCGGTGTCCGGACTCGACATCGTCTTCGGCTACAGCGGCCAGATTTCCCTCGGGCACGCGGCGTTTTACGCGATGGGAGCCTACGGGTCCGGCCTGCTGGTCAATTTTCTGGCTTTCCCGGTCGTTCCCGCCATGCTGGCCGCGTCCGTCCTGGCCGCCGCCATTGGCGCGCTTCTGGCCTGGCCGGCCTCCAAACTGGTGTTCCACTTCCTGTCGCTGTCCACCATCGCCTTCGGGGAGATCGTCTACCAAATCATCACCCATTCGCCCGGCAAGATTACCGGCGATTTCATCGGCCTGCGCTCGGATTTCGTCGGCGTCTTCGGCTATCTTCTCGATCGTCCCGGGAAATTCTATTATCTGGCCCTGGCGCTCACCGCGCTTTTCCTCGCGGTCAAGACCTGCCTCGTCGATTCCAAGGCCGGCCGCGCCTTCCTGGCCATTCGCGAAAACACCCACGCCGCCGACGGCATGGGCATCAACGTCCGCAAGTACAAAATCATCGCCTTCACCGTCAGCGCCTTTTACACCGCCTTCGCCGGCAGCATGTATATGCACATGGTGGGCTACGCCAGTCCCGACACCTCCCTCCAGAAGCAATCCGTGCTTTTTCTCACCATGCTTCTCTTCGGCGGCACCGGCACCCTGGCGGGACCGATATTCGGGGTGGTGACGGTCATGCTGCTGGTCGAGGCGCTGCGCGATTTCCAGGATTACCAGGTGTTCATCTACGGCATCCTGATGCTTATCGTCATCGTCGCGCTTCCGGGCGGCCTGTACGGGGCCAGCAAGGACGTCTACCAGCGTTTCGTCGCCAAGCCGGGGGCCGCGCGGGACGGGGGAGGAGCCGGCGATGCTGCTTGAGGCCAAAGGCGTCACCATCCGCTTCGGCGGGCTTGTCGCCGTCAACCACGCGGACGTTTCCGTCCAGCCCGGGCGCATAACCGGCTTGATCGGCCCCAACGGCGCCGGCAAAACCACCTTTTTCAACTGCATCAGCGGCGTTTACAGAATCGACGCGGGCGAAGTCGTCTTCGCCGGGCGGCGCATCGACAATTTGCGCGGCTTCCAAATCAACGAGGCCGGCATCTCCCGCACCTACCAGGTCATTAACCTGTTCCGCAAAATGAGCGCGCTGGACAACGTCATGGTCGGGATGCACTCGCGGCTTCGGCAGAGTTTCTGGGCCTCCCTTTTCCACGCTCCGGGCCAGCGGGCGGAGGAGAGGATTGCCCTGGCCAAGGCCCGGGATCTGCTGAAATTCGTCGGCCTTGAGCGCAAGGCCGAATATCCCGCCGGCAACCTCTCCTACGGCGAGCAGCGGCTGCTGGAAATCGTGCGCGGCCTGGCGTCGGATCCCAAGCTGATTCTCCTGGACGAACCGGCGGCGGGCATGAATTCGGGCGAAAAGGCGCAGCTCGACCTTCTCCTGAAACGCATTCTCGGGACCGGCGTAACCATCCTGATGATCGAGCACGACATGAAGCTGATGATGGGGGTCGCCGACTACATCTACGTCCTCAACTACGGTTCGGTTCTCGCCCAGGGCGAACCGGCGGAAATCCAGCGGAACCCCGACGTCATCACGGCGTACCTGGGAGGTGAATAGCATGCCGCCGCTCCTGGAGGTGAAAAACCTGCATTACTTCTATGGAAACATCCATTCGGTCAAGGGCATCGATCTGCATGTCGACGAAGGCGAGATCGTCACCCTCATCGGCGCCAATGGAGCCGGCAAGACGACGACCCTGCAGACCATATCCGGCTTGACCAGCCCGCGCGGCGTGCGCGGCGAAATCCTGTTCAGGGGGAAACCCATCCAGCGCCTGCGCGGCAACAAGGTGGTGGGCCTCGGCCTCATGCAGGTACTCGAGGGAAGGCATATTTTCGCCAAGCTTTCGGTCGAGGAAAACCTGCTGACCGGAGCTTACCTGCGAAAGGACGTCGCCGGCGTCAGGAACGATCTGCATAACGTCTACGACTTGTTTCCCCGGCTTCTCGAGCGGCGGACCCAGATGGGCGGCACTCTTTCGGGCGGCGAGCAGCAGATGCTCGCCATCGGCCGCGCTCTCATCAACAAACCCAGGATGATGCTGCTGGACGAGCCTTCCCTCGGCCTCGCCCCCCTTGTCATCAAGGAAATCTTCATCGCCATCAGGAAGATAAATTCCGAGGGTACCACCATCCTTTTTGTCGAGCAGAACTCGAAAATAGCCCTCGCCACCGCTTCAAGGGGATATGTGCTGCAGACGGGCGAGGTGGTGCTGCACAACACCTGCGAAAATCTTCTTAACGACGAGAACGTCAAAAAAGCCTATCTAGGCATGTGAATTTTCCTTTCAGCGAATGCCGACGGCAAAAATATTCGCCTTTATGCGAATTTTTCAAGCCTCTTGCCGTTTTTCAGGGACGGCAAAACGGCTGTGAACGGTCGCGACAACGGAAAAACAAATGGACTTCCGCGTTTCGGTCAATACAATGTCATTACAATGGCGATATTGAAGACGGGAGGCGGAAATGATTAAAACTCTCACTCGGCACGGTAATAGTTATGCCGTGGTCATCGACAAGCCGATTCTGGAATTGCTGAATATCGCTCCGGAAACGCCGTTGGAAATATCCACCGACGGCAATTCCATCCTGATCGCCCCAGCGCCGGATCCTGCCAAGGCCGCCAAATTGAAGCAAGCGAGAAAGGGCATGATCAAGAAGTATGGGGAGGCATTCCGGAAACTGGCGAAATGAGCAGAACGGCGTTTCTCGCCTTGTTCGAGGTGTTGGAAATTCATGCCGAACAGGTATCCCTGTTCGGCGGCGAGAACGGGGTTCGCGACATGAAATTGCTTGAATCCGCTCTGGCCATGCCGCAAGCCGGTCTTGATGGCGCGCATTTTCACTCCGATGTTTTTTCCAAGGCGGCGGCCTATCTGTTTCACATCATCAAGAATCATCCCTTTGTCGATGGCAACAAACGGACGGGATTGGCTTGCGCCTATCTTTTTCTGTCCATCAACGGAATTGAACTTGAGTGCGATCCGAGTGAACTGGCGGAGATGGTATTGGCCGCGGCGCAAGGAGAAATGGGCAAAGAGGAAATTGCCGCTTTTCTCCAATCCCATGCCATAGCCATGTCGGAATGATATATGCTTATCGCGGGCTGGAATGGTGATTTCCGATCCTTCGCGCCAAGGTTTTCATCGCCGGATCGGCGCTCAAACCCCGGCCTTGATTCCTCGGGCCATTAAAGGGATTGAAACTATCGGGCAAAAGGTTACAATGGTTCGCCTTGCCGGACGGGGCGGCGGACGATCCGCGCTCCCCGGCCGTTCCGGGACGTACCTCGGGCGCTGGACGGGAGTGGGCATGCAACGGTTGGAAGAGTCGAAAATATCCGGACCCGGCGGCGGCAAGGTTTTGTATGTGCCGCCGATGGAGCCGTGGGGGGCGCGCTTCTTCGCCGCCGTCTTCCGCCGCGTCGGCTATGACGCGCGGGCCCTCGCCGAGGACGCGGCCACCATGGCCCTGGGCCTCAAGCACACCGGCGGCGGGGAATGCGTCCCCTGTCCCGCCACCGCCGGCGCCCTGTTGGCCGCCATGGAGCGGGACGGCGTCGATCCGGACCGGGTGATCTTCTTCATGCCCACCGCCTGCGGCCCCTGCCGCTTTGGCCAATACGCCAAGCTGGACCGGCTCATTTTCGCCAAAAAGGGCTGGGACGGCGTGCAAATCATGTCGCCCTCGGCGGAAAACGCCTATGAGGGCATGGACCAGGGTACCCGCATCCTCCTATACCACGCCCTGATGGCGGCCGACGTCATGCGCAAATTCGTCCATCGGGTCAGGCCCTATGAAAAACGGAAAGGCGACGTGGACGCCTTGATCGAAAGGCAAACCCGCCTGCTTGAGGATGCCTTCGCCGCGGGCGACAAGCGGCGGGTCGCGGATTTGATCCGGGCGACGGCCGACGCCCTGGCGGATCTCCCGAAATACCGGGACCGCCGCCCCCTGATCGGCGTGGTTGGCGAAATTTATGTGCGCTGCGACCCCTTCCTCAACAACGACCTTTGCCGCCGCATCGAGGAACTGGGGGGCGAGGCCTGGCTGGCGCCCATCGGCGAATGGTTCTTCTACACCAACCATCTGCGCCGCCTGCTGAACCGCGAACGGGAGCGGGGGCCGGCGGCGATCCTGGAGCGCGCCCGCATTTGGCTGGAAACGGAGTTGTTCTACAGCCGGGTCGAGAAAAAATATCTCCGCCTGGCCGGGAAAATCCTCGCCGACCGGCACGAGCATCCCATCGACCAGGTCCTGGAGGCCGGCATGCGCTATCTCCCCTGGCAGTTCGAGGGCGAGGCGATCCTCACCCTGGGCCGGGCCGTCCTTTTCGTCAAGCTGGACGGCGCCAGGGCCATCGTCAACGCCAGCCCCATGTTCTGCATGCCCGGAACCATCACCACCTCCATTTTCCCGCGCCTGGAAAGGGAATTGGGCGTTCCGATCATCAGCAATTTCTACGACGGCTCCGGCAATCCCAACCAAAGCCTGGTTCCGGTCATGCATTACGCGACCGAGCCCCGCCGGACGGAAGCGGCGCCGGCCTGACCGGGCGCGGGATTTTCCCGCGCGACACCCGGCCTCAAGCCGTTTTTCCCGTAATAATCCGGCCGGGCCCGACACTACCTGACAGCCCGGAGAAAAGCCGGTTCGGCCTTCGGCCGGGCGGGAGAGCAAGGCAATGAAAAAGATCATCCTGGCGTTGTTGTTGCTGGCGGCCGCCGGCGTCCTGTTTTGGCGCTACGGTTATTCCGGGTCGGACGGGGCGGCCGGAGCGGGAGGCGTACCGGGAAGGCAAACCGTCCGGGCCGGGCGGGGGGACATCGAGATCACCGTCTCCGCCTCGGGTCGGATTGAGCCGGAGCGCGAGGTGGAAATCAAGTCCAAGGCCTCGGGCGAGGTGGTTAAAATTCTGGTCGACGTTTCGGACGAGGTGCGGCAGGGCATGCTCCTTTTCAAGCTTGATCCCGTCGACGAGGAGCGCTCGGTGGCCCGCATCCGGGCCAACCTCGCCATGTCCGAGGCCAAGCTGGCGCAGGTGAAGATCGCGGTCGAGGCGGCGGAGGCCAAGCTCCGGGCCGACGCCGCCAGGGCGGAGGCGGATCTCAAGTCGGCCGAGGCCGAGCTCGGCGAATACACCGCCAGGCTGCAACGGGAACAGCGGCTTTTCGAGCAGAAAGTCACCACCCGCGAAGCGCTGGACAGCGCCGTCACCCGGAGAATTCAGGCCGAATCGGCCTGGATCAACGCCGGAACCAAGATGGACGATCTGAAGGTCCAGGCCCTGGAACTGGAGCGCACCCGCCAGGAAGTCGCCATCGCCACCGCCCAGGTCGAGAACGACGCCGTCTCCCTCGCCGACGCCGAGCAGCGCCTGAAGGAGACGGAGGTGTTTTCCCCAATTAGCGGGGTGGTTTCCAACCGCACCATCCAGGAGGGGTTTATCGTCGCCTCCGGGGTGTCGAACGTCGGCGGCGGCACCACCGCCATGAAGATTATCGATCTTTCCCGCATTTACGCCATCGCGGCGGTGGACGAGGCCGATATCCGGGGGGTGGTTCCCGGCGTCGAGGCCGTCGTCACCGCCGACGCCTACAAAGGGGTGGAGTTCCCCGGGAAGGTGGTGCGGGTGGCCACCACCGGGGTGGTCGAGTCGAATGTCGTCACCTTCGACGTGAAGGTGGAGGTCACCGGCCCCCGGAAAAAATTGCTAAAGCCGGAAATGACCACCAATGTGCTCTTCCGCGTCGACTCGCGGCGGGACGCGATCCATGTCCCCGTCGGGGCGGTGGTTCGGAAAGCGGCGAAACGCGAAGGCGGCGCCGGAATCGCGGCCGGACCGGATTCCGGCGGCGGACAGGCCGAGCCCGATTATTCCCGGCGGCAGTCCTTTGTGACGCTGATAAAGCCGGGCGGAATCGAGGAGGAGCGCCAGGTGGAGGTGGGCATCACCGACGGCTACCAGATTGAAATCGTCTCCGGCCTGTCCGAGGGCGACGAGGTGCTGTTGCTCCAGAACGGGGACGACAACCGCTGGGCCGGGCGTCCGCCTGGTCCGGGCGGTCCGCCCGGCATGGGGCGCCGATAAAATCTAACATATTTAACAATAATATGTTATAACTAAATAATGCCCGTTCAGAATGTCTGGATAAAAACGAAATGTCCGCCGATCAAACGGCTGGGGGAGGCACTATAATGGCCACGACGCCGGTCATAGACGCCAGGCGGCTCCGAAAAACCTACCGGGTGGGCGGACAGGAGATCCATGCCCTGGACGGGGTCGATGTCCTGGTGGAACCGGGCGAGATGGTCGCCATCACCGGCGCCTCCGGCAGCGGCAAGTCCACCCTCATGCAGGTGCTGGGCTGCCTGGATCACCCGGACAGCGGGGAATATTTCCTGGACGGCGAGGAGGCGGCCAAACTTTCCGGGGATCGGCTGGCCGGCATCCGCAACCGCAAGATCGGCTTCGTCTTCCAGGGCTTCCACCTCCTGCCCAAGCTGACCGCCCTGGAGAATGTCGAAATGCCGCTGATTTACGCCGGGGTGGCCGATCCCCGCCCGGCGGCGCGGGCGGCCCTGGAGCGGGTGGGCTTGGCCGACCGTATGAACAACGAGTCGAACCAGCTCTCGGGCGGCCAACGGCAGCGGGTGGCGGTGGCCCGGGCCCTGGTCGGCCAGCCGGCCCTGATCTTGGCCGACGAGCCCACCGGAAATCTCGACTCCCGCACCGGCGCCGAAATCCTCGCCCTGTTCCATGCCCTGAACGCCGATGGCCGCACCATCGTCATCGTCACCCATGACCCGGAGGTGGCCCGGTTCGGACGGCGGCGCATCCACATGTCGGACGGCCGGGTGGTCCCGCCCGATTCGGTGACGCTTCGGGAATCCGCGCGCTTCGCGATCGACCCGGCGGGAAAGGCGGTGGCCGCGTGTTGATTTGGATGCTGGTCAAGGTCGGCCTGAAGGCCCTTCTCGCCAACAAGCTCCGGAGCTTCCTCGCGGTACTGGGCATCATCATCGGCGTTGCCGCCGTCATCTCCATGCTGGCGCTGGGCGAGGGGACGCGGGAAAGCATCATGAGCCGCGTCTCCAGCCTGGGGGCCAATCTGCTCATCGTCCGCCCCGGCCAGGCCGGCCGGCGCGGCGTGGCCTCCGGCCAGGTCCAGACCATGACCCTGGAGGACGCCCTGGCCGTGGCGGCCAAGGTTCCCGGCGTGCGCCTGGTGTCGCCCGTGGTGTCCCGGAGCCAGCAACTGAAATACTTCAACAAGAACGCCGCCGTCCCCGTTTACGGCGTCTCGCCCGCCTACCTGGATATCCGCGGCTTCGAGATCGACCATGGCCGCAACTTCACCGACATCGAGGTGGATCGCCTGGCCCGGGTGGCGGTCATCGGCCCCACCACGGCCGAAAACCTTTTCGGCAAGGACGAGCCGGTGGGCGAGACCGTCAAGATCAAGGGCGTCAACTACCGGGTCGTCGGCGTCTTGAAGGGCAAGGGGGATCAGGGTTGGGCCAACCCGGACGACCAGGCCGTCATCCCCGTCTCCACTGCCATGAAGCAACTGCTGGGGGTGAACCGGATCCAGGAAATCGACGTGCTTACCCACGAAACGCCCGAAGGCAACGCCCCGGTCGTCCAGGCGATCGACAAGCTGCTCCGGGAGCGCCACCGCATCGCCGCCGGCGCCGAAAGCGACTTCAACGTCCGCGACCAGGCCGAAATCATTGAAATGGCCACCACTTTCGGGACCACCCTGTCCATCCTCCTCGGCAGCCTCGGCGGCATTTCCCTTTTGGTCGGCGGCATCGGCATCATGAACATCATGCTGGTGACGGTGGCGGAGCGGACCCGCGAAATCGGCCTGCGGAAGGCCATCGGAGCGCGGGAGCGCGACATCCTGACCCAGTTCCTCTTCGAGGCGGTTTTGATCAGCGGCTGCGGCGGGGCGCTGGGTGTTTTATTCGGGGTGGGGGTGGCGAAGGCCATCCCCGTCCTGGCCCGCGCGGCGGGTTCCGAATTTTCCACCCTGGTGGCCCTGGACAGCATCGCCCTGGCCCTGGTGGTTTCGGTCGGCGTGGGGGTGTTTTTCGGCTATTATCCAGCCAAGCGGGCGGCCAGGCTTGACCCGGTGGAGGCTTTGCGCTATGAATGACGCCGTTCATCCTGAAGGCGGGAGGTCGGCATGAATGGAATGTTCCTGGTTCTCGAGGGGGGCGACGGCTCGGGAAAATCGACGCAATTGGCGCGGCTGGCCGATTTTTTCCGGAAAACCGGGAAAAAACCGGTCGCGCTCCATTTTCCTCGCCTGGACGCCGCCCCCTACGGGGAGATGATCGCCGCCTATCTCCGGGGCGAATTCGGCGGCCTCGAGCGGGTGCATCCGCGTCTCGCCGCCCTGCTGTACGCCCTGGATCGGCGGGAGGCGGCGGCGGAATTGCGCCAGGCGATCCAGGCGGGCGGGACGGTACTCGCGGATCGCTACCTGTTCTCCAACCTGGCCTACCAGGGGGCGCGCACCGCGGATCCGGCCGAGCGGGAAAAAACTCTCGCCTGGATTGAAAAGCTGGAGTACGGGCAACACGGCATCCCCCGCCCCGATCTCACCCTTTACCTGGACGCGCCGCTGTCTTTTTCCCTGGACCGCCTGTCGGGCGGGCGGGCCGGGCCGGATCGGGAATATCTGCGGGGCGCGGCCGACATCCACGAGGCTGACCGGGACTTCCAGGCCCGGGTGCGGGAGGAATACCTGAAATTGGCGAAAAAGCGGCCGGGGGAGATCGGCGTCGTCGATTGCCGGGACGGCGACGGCATGGCCGGCCAGGCCGCCATCCACAGCCGCGTTGTCGACGCCCTGCGGCGCTATGGGCTTGCCTGAGCGCCAGGCCGGCCGCCGCTTGTCCCGGGACGGCCGGGGCGCATCATTGGGCGGGGAGAAACTATGTCCTTGTCAAGTCTGCTGAGCCCCGCCGCCGTCTTTTCCGCCATGTCGGCGGCCTTGTCCGGCTATTGCCTGTTCCGCTTCTACGCCAACACCGCCGGCAACCAACTGGTCGTCTCCTATCTGCTGGGGGCGGGGGCGCTTTTGGCCATGGCCGATTCCGCTTGGCGCGACACTTTCGCCGCCGCCGAAGCCGAAGGGCAACCGGTTCCGGCCGGCGGCCGGGGCCAGCTTTCCACCACCTCCGCCTTCCTGATCTCCGTGTTCATCACCCTGGCCGGTCTGATGTGCGCCATGACCGGCGGCTTCAATTCCTTCCGCGCCGGCGGGATAATGATCCTGCTCACGCTGATCCGGCGCGGCTTATTCCGCGGGGTGGAAATAATCTCGCCGCTTCTCGGCGGACTTTCCGCCGGGATGGCTATCGTAATCGGCATGACCGCCCATCCCGCCTGGGTCGAAATGATCCATGTCCGGGAAATTTTCGTCCCGGTCGTTTTTTTCGCTCTTTACCTGATCCTGGCCGGCATCCTGTCGCAGGCCGCCCGTCCGGCCGCCAGGCGGGGGGCGCGGGGGGACGCCGACCAGTACGGCGGCCGGCGGCCGGAGGCGCGCGGCGAACAACCCCTTAATCGCGCCGTCATTTGGCTGGGCGGGGTCGCCGCGCTCCTACTCCCCCTGCTGCTGGCCTGGATCATGCCTTGGCGCTGGGCGTCCTGGAGCGCCCTCGGATTTCTCGCCCTGTACCTGCTGGGAAAGCTGGTCCCCTTGCTGGTCTACCGCTCCCGGCGGGAACTAGCCAGCCTGGTTCTGGCGATTCGCCGGGGCGCCGCCTTCCTCAATGTCGGGAGCGTGGCAAGCCTTGGCGACTACCGCTTCCGGGAAATTTACCGGGGCTGGGGACTGCCGTTGCCGGGGCGGGACGAATTGGCGGCGTTGCTGATCATCTCCGCCCTGGCGCTCTCCGCCTGGCTTTTCAGCCGCCCCGCCCCGGAGAATTGACCGGCGGTTCGGAAAAACGTTTTTGCCGGTTAATCTATTTGACATTCCGCTTTTCCATGGTATACTACCGTGTGCGTCAGGCATTCGCCTATTTTTGCGCAAACTGCCGCGCGCTGCGCAAACATCGCCCCGTCTCCATAGGTTTCATGTTTTACCGGCGTCAACGTTTACAGTTACGTACGGCGAAAGGTTACGGGCGGGTATTCAACGGTTTCGGCGGAAGGCTGCGCCATGACTTCCAAATTGTTGGTGAAATGTTCCGTTCCGGACGCCGCTGGCGGCATCCAACGCACCGCTCCGGAAAGCGCGGGCGGGAAATACATCGGGTTCGAGGCCTATCGATTGAAGGCCGGGGCGGGTCTGATCCGGGACATGGTCCCCGAAGGCCGCCATCCCGTTTGTCCCGTGGCCGGCTACGACAATTATTACTTGAACGTCATGGCCGGGCCGGTCAAGCTTTGGCGCTTCACCTGGGAAAGGAATCGCGCCTGGATCAATTCCGACGCCTATCCAAGGCGAAAAAGCTGATTGGACAGCCTCCTAGGCTGTCGTTTTCACTGAACCCGCGGGATAAGGAGGATGTTCATGCGCGTCAATTCGAGATGGTTCCTGTGCGCGTTGTTGATTTCCGGCGCCGTTTTTGCCGGCCCGGCCGGGGCGGCCCAGTACATCATGAAGATCGCCAGCGGCAATCCGGCCAATCCGATGGCCCTGCCCGCCTCGTCGGGGTTGGCTATTTTCGAGGCCAAGGCCGAGCTTTACACCAATGGGGCGGTGGACGTACAGGTGTTTCCCGACGGGCAGTTGGGAGATCAATTGTCCGGCCTGCAACAGGTCAAATCCGGCGAGCTTCAAGGCGACGAGCTTGCCATGGGCGTCATGGCCAATCTTTTCCCAAAAATAACCTTCACCGATCTCCCCTACGTCATGCCGGACATGAAGGTGGCGCAGGATCTGTACCGGCGGGACAACCCCTTCCTGAAACCCATCCTCAAGGAACTTGAGGACAAAACCGGGGTAGGCATCCTGTTTTTCATGCCCCAGGCCTATCGCCACGTCACCAACAGCAAGCGGCTGGTCAAAAACACCGCCGACATCAAGGGGTTGAAAATACGGACCATGCAGGTCAGGCCGCACATCCTGATGTTCAACGCCGCCGGAGCCCAGGCCACACCCATTCCCTGGCTGGAAGTTTATACGAGCCTGCAAACCGGAGTGGTGGACGGTCAGGAAAATCCGCTGGCCACCATTCGCTCCTCCAACTACCAGGAAGTCCAGAAGTACATCACCCTTACCGGCCATGTACATCTGGTGGGGGCGGTGGTTTATAATGTGGAATGGTTTAAAAAATTGCCCCGGGACATCCAATACGCCGTCATGAAGGCGGCGGACGAAGCCAGGGTCGGCCCCGAGGCCATCGCCCCGCTTTACGACATAATCGACGCCAAAACCTTGACCGACGCGGGAATGCAAATATACCAGCCCACTCCGGCCGAGCTCAAGGAATTTAAGGACGCCATGCAGCCCCCGGCGTTCCAATGGTTCAAGGAAAACGTCGAGGGCGGCGCCCGGGTGCTTGAGGATCTCGACAAGGAAATCAAGCGCATCCAGGACAGCTACAACAATTTGATCTATTGAGAGAGCCAAGCCCGGAGGGGCGGTTTGCCGGCGGCGAGCCGCTCTCCGGGAATGAAAGGCGCGACCATGGGAGGGGCTGGCGGCTTCAATCTCCTGGAACGGGTCCTCATTGTACTGTATCGGGGCCTCAACCTGCTGCTTGCCGTCATGTTGCTGACGCTTTTCGCCATGCTGTTCGCCCAGGTCCTGTTCCGCTACGTCTTTTCCGTCCCGCTGTATTGGGTCGAGGAATCCGTCCTCTACCTGATGGTTTACATAACCATGCTGGGCTGCGCCTCGGCCTATCGCCGCTATTTGCATCCGCAACTGGTCGTAATCTACGGCAGGCTCAAACCGCCCGGCCTGTTCGCCTATGAGCTGGCGCTGCGCGTTCCCGTCTTCATATTGATGGCCGTGTTCGCCGGCTATGGCTACCAATACGCGGTGTCGAACGAATGGATGCACACCTCGGCGCTGGAAATATCCTTTTTCTGGCCTTTTTTCGGCGTTCCGCTCGGCGCCGGAGTCACC
Source organism: Planctomycetota bacterium (assembly GCA_031270145.1). GTDB lineage: Bacteria > Planctomycetota > SZUA-567 > SZUA-567 > SZUA-567 > JAJBSZ01. The sequence goes on along the minus strand of JAISYD010000074.1, from coordinate 3,679 downwards.
CTTTTCGCCCTGCTCCTCGACACGGTCGACATCATCGTCTTCGGGCGCAGTTGGCTGATGAACATCAACGTCCCCGAAATGGGCGACGACTAGCCGGATCGCCAGGGGACGGACATCGGAGAGGGAAAAGGGAATGAACATCGCCTTGACCGTCATGGTGCTGCTGTTCGGAGGGCTGGCCGTTATCGGCGTCCCCCTGTCATTTTCCACCGGCATAGCCGCCATGGCCTATTTCATCATATCCGATCAGTCGCTCCGGACAATGGCGCACCAATTTTTCACCAGCATCAATTCGTTCGTCCTGTTGGCCGTCCCCCTGTTCATCATGACCGGCCATATCATGGCCGAGTGCAAGATCACGGATCGCATCATAGATCTGGCCAATCTCATGGTCGGGCGTTTCAGGGGCGGCCTCGCCCAGGTCAACATCCTCGCCAGCATGATGTTCGGCGGCTGCTCCGGCTCGGCCCTGGCCGACGTGGCGGGGTTGGGAAGCGTGTTGATCCCGGCCATGCGCAAGAACGGCTATTCCGCCGGCTTTTCCACGGCGGTCACCGTCGCCTCGTCCATCCAGGGACCGATCATCCCCCCCAGCATACCGATTGTGATTTTCGCCTCGGTGACCCAATTGTCCACCGGCGCCCTGCTGGTGGGCGGCGCCGTGCCGGGGATCCTCCTCGGCGCGATTCAAATGATTGCCACCTATTTTATCGCGCGCCGGCGCAATTACCTTTCCCACGACGTCGTTTCCGGCTACGAGGCGGTGATGCGGATCCTGATCGGCTCCATTCCGGCTGTAATCATGCCGGGGATCCTCATGGGCGGCATCATATCCGGCGTCTTCACCCCAACCGAGGCGGCGGCGGTCGCGGTGGCCTACGCCTTGTTGTTGGGCTTGGTGGTTTACCGCAACCTTTCGTTTCGCGCGTTGATCCGGATCGGCACCCGGGTGGCGCGGGACACGGCCTCGATTTTCCTGCTGATCGGAACGGCGGGGATTTTCGGCTGGATCCTCGCGGTCACCCATTTGCCGCAGGAGTTGGCCGGCTTCATCAGCAAGGCCGACATGCCGCCGGCGCTTCTGCTGTTGGTCATCAACGTCATCCTCCTGTTCTGGGGCATGTTGATGGACGCGGCGCCGGCCATTTTGATCCTTGGCCCGATTCTCACCCCCATCGCCGTGCGGGCCGGGGTTCAGCCCGTCCATTTCGGCGTCATCATGGTGTTCAACCTGATGCTCGGACTGATGACCCCGCCCTACGGCCTGTGCCTGTTCGCCGGCGCGGCGATAGCCAAGATTCCCATCGGCGAGGTGGTCAGGGAATTGCTGCCCTATATTTTCGTCAGCGTCGCCATGTTGCTCATCGTCACCTATGTGCCGGCTCTGGTTCTCACCGTTCCCAGGCTGGTCGGCCTGTTGTGACTTTTTTATCCCGGGGTTAGCCGAATCAGGCGTTATGCCCGCTCACAAAGCGGTCGATGGCCGCCGCCGCCTTTTTGCCGGCCCCCATGGCCTCGATCACCGTGGCCGCGCCGGTGACGATGTCGCCGCCGGCGAAGACGCCCGGGACGTTGGTCATCATGTTCTCGTCAACCGGGATGTTGCCGCGCTTGTCCAGGGCCAGTTCGGGAAAGCTCCGGGTCAGCACCGGGTTCGGCCCGTTGCCGATGGCCACGATCAACTGGTCGCAGGGCAGGGTGTGTTCCGACCCCTTGATCTCGATGGGCCGGCGCCGGCCGCTGGCGTCGGGTTCGCCCAGCTCCATCTTGACGCATTCGATGCCGGTCAGCCAACCGTCGGCGTCCCCCAGCAGCTTGACCGGCGCCTCCAGCTCCAGCAGCTTCACGCCCTCCTCCAGGGCATGATGCACCTCTTCCGCCCGGGCCGGCAGTTCCTTCCTGGTGCGGCGGTACAGCAGGGAGACGGAAGCGGCCCCCAGGCGGAGCAATGAGCGGGCCGCGTCCATGGCCACGTTGCCGCCGCCGGCGACGCAGACGTTGTTGCCCACCAGCACCGGCGTATTGAAGTCCGGGAACTGGTAGGCCTTCATCAAATTGATGCGGGTGAGGATTTCGTTGGACGAATAGACGCCCTTCAGGTTTTCCCCGGGGATGTTCAGGAACCAGGGCAACCCGGCCCCGCTGCCGATGAACACCGCGTTGAAGCCGGTCTTCAGCAGATCGGGAACGGTGACGGTGGGGCCGATGGGGTAGTCGACCCGGAATTGGACGCCCAGTTGCCGCAGATAGTCGCATTCCCGCCTGACTATGGCCTTGGGCAGGCGGAATTCAGGGATGCCGTAGACCAGGACGCCGCCGGGGGAATGCAGCGCCTCGAAAATGATGGTCTCGTGGCCAAGTTGGGCCAGATCCGCCCCGGCGGTGAGGCCGGAGGGGCCGGAGCCGACTATCGCCACCCGCTTGCCGGAGAGGGCGATTTTTTGCGGCGGCGCGGCGATGCCGGCGGCGGCCTCGGTGTCGGCGGCAAAGCGCTCCAGGCGACCGATGGCTATCGGCTCGCCCTTCTTGCCGAGGATGCAAAAAGCCTCGCACTGGGTTTCTTGGGGGCAGACCCGGCCGCAGATGGCCGGCAGGTTGTTGGTACGCTTGAGCGTCTTGGCGGCCTGGCCGAAGCGGCCGTCCCGGATATCCTTGATGAAGACCGGGATGTCGACATTGACCGGGCAGCCCCCGACGCAAGGCGGCTTTTTGCACTGGAAGCAGCGGGCCGCCTCGGAACGGGCCATTTCGGCGCTGAAGCCCAGGGCCACCTCGTTAAAGTTCTTGGCCCTCGCCGCCGGCTCCTGCTCGGGCATGGGGATGCGGCCGGGCGCCTTTTTCACCTCGGCCTCCTCCGGTTCCCGGTGCCGGCGGTAGGACTCGCCCTCCTGCTTCTTGTAGGGGGCGAGCCGAGAGAAAAGCATCCCGAAATCGACCTCGTGGGCGTCGAATTCGGGGCCGTCGACGCAAGTGAACTTGGTTTTGCCGCCCACCTCGACGCGGCAGCCGCCGCACATGCCGGTTCCGTCGATCATGATGGAATTGAGGCTGACGATGGTCTTGACCTTGAAGGGGCGGGTGGTCTCGGCCACGGCCCGCATCATCACCGGAGGGCCGATGGCGATGACCCGGTCAATCCGCTCGCCCCTTTCCAGCCTTTCCCGGAGCGGCTGATTGACGAAGGCTTTTTCCCCGACCGAGCCGTCGTCGGTGGTGACGACGAACTCGTCGGACTCGGAGCGCATTTTGTCTTCCCAGAACAGAAGATCCCGGGAGCGGGCGCCGATGATGGAGATGACGCGGTTGCCGGCCCGCTTCAAGGCGCGCTGGATGGGATAGACCGGCGCAATCCCCAAGCCGCCCCCGACGCAGGCCACGACGCCGAAATTCTCAATTTCCGACTTGCGGCCAAGGGGGCCGACCACGTCCATGATCCGGTCGCCCTCCTCCATTTCGTCCAGCTTGTGGCTGGCTAGCCCCACCACCTGCAGCATGAGCACCAGGAGTCCGGACCCGGGATCGAAATCGGCGATGGTGAGGGGAACCCGCTCGCCCCGGTCGTCGCTTCTGACGATGACGAATTGTCCCGGCGCGGCCGACTTCGCCACCACCGGGCAATAAAGGTGGAATTCCTTGATCACCGGGGAATGGGCGATCTTTTTCAGGATGAGGTTTTGCC
>JAISYD010000031.1 GCA_031270145.1 Planctomycetota bacterium | reverse complement strand
CGCTTTCGGCCTGGTGGTGGCGGTTCCCATGCTGGTGACCTACCACGCCCTGCGCAACCACGCCGAATCCATCATGCGGGAAGTGGAGGAAAGGGCTCTGGCCTTCATTTCCGCCGCCTCCAGCCGGGCCGGCGGCCAGCGCGGAGGGGAGGCGGCCGGGGAGGCTCGGAGCCGGGAGGAGGCTGCCGGCCGCTGGGAGGAGTCCATGCCGGCCGGCTCGGAGGAAACCAGCCTCGCCGATTGAGCGGCCGCTCGCCTTGAAGGGATGTTCGCATGAAAGCCTTGCGGGACGGGGAACATTATGAAATACCCATGACGTCGCTTATCGACGTCGTGTTCCTGCTCCTGATCTTCTTTTTGGTGGCCACCAACTTCAGCCGGCGGGAGACGGATCACGCCGTCATCCTCCCGAACAGCGAGGCGGGGACGGCCGACGCCAAGGTCCCGGCCCGGCTGGTCGTCAACATCCGGGAGCAGGGCGTCGTAGTGGTGAACAGCCGGATCGTCGACGACGACGCGGCCCTGCGGAAAATCGTGGCCGAATTCGTCGCCGCCCAGCCCAATCGGCCGGCCGTCATTCGGGCCGACGCCCGGGTACCCTACCGGGTCGTCATGCGGGTGTTCGGCATTTGCCGGGCCGAGGGGGTGGCCAGGGTCGATCTTCCGGTTCTGGACTCCGGGGAAAAATAATGTCCGACTCGGCGCCAACGCCGTCCCAGCCCGCCCCGTCCGCCGACCCGCGCCGCATCCGGATCGCGGCGCTTTTTTTCCTGCTGCCGCTTCTTTTCCCGTCCGGGGCCGTCCGAGGCGGCGAACCCGCCCGCCTGTCCGTCGTCCTGCTGAACCGGGAACTGGGCGATCCCCGCTCGCCCGGCAACGTCAAATTGGAGCTTGCCCTTCCTCCCGATCTGGATGATCGCGGCGCCGGCGCCGGGGATTTCCAAGTTTACGTCCAGCCCGCGGGCCTGCCGGAAACCCTGGCGCCGGAGGAACAATACCGGGCGGCCGGCATCCATTTGTGGCGAAGCGGCCGGCGCGTATTCCTCGACGCCAGGCTGATCCCGCCGCGGGAGCGGGACGGTCCCGCCCGGGTGCGGGTGATCTACGCCCCCGGCGGCGTCCCCCTGGCGGAAGGGACGGCGGAGGGCGAGCTTCGCTCCGTCTCGGAACTGGCCGATGTGATCCTCGCCGTCGACGTCAGTTCCAGCATGGGGTACAATGATCCCCGTAAACGCCGGATCGCCGCCGCCAGGGCCTTCATCGAAATGGCGCGCGCCGGCGGCGGCATCGGCCGGGTGGGGCTGGTGACCTTCAACCACCAGGCCGAAGCCAGCGCTCCGCTCCTGCCGTTGACGGAGGGGGAAAGGCTGCTGGCCGCCCTCTCCCGAATCGGCGCCGACGGCATGACCAACCTGGACGCGCCGCTGGACCTGGCCCGGCGGCAACTCCAGGCTTCCGGATCGCGGCGGCCGGCCATCATCCTGCTGACCGACGGCAAGAATGAAGGCGAGCGCTACCGCAATTCCCATCTCGAATGCGCCCGGGCCGGCATCCGCGTTTTCACCGTCGGCCTCACCCGGGCGGCCGACCACGGCTTGCTCAGGGAAATGGCCCAAAGCACGGGCGGCGCGTATTTCCCGGCCCCCAGCGACAAGGATTTGCCGGAAATTTATGCCCGCCTGGCGGCTGAACTCGGCAAACGGCAACTGCTCCGGGCCGAGCGGCTGAACTCGGCCTCGGGCGAGGCGATTTTCCCCGTCGACGCCAGCGTCAAGCGCCTGGTCGCCCTGGCGGACGGAGGGGCCAGGGTGAGGCTGACCGGCCCGGCGGGCGGTTCCGTCTCCAGCATTTCCGGCGGCGCCTACGCGGGCAGCCCCGCCCCCGGGGACTGGCGCTTCGCCTGGGATACGGCCTCGCCCGGCGGCTCGATTTTGGCCATTTTCGGCGATACCTCATTTTTTCTCGATTTGTTTCCGCCCCAGATCCATGGCGGCGAAATCGCCTTTGGCGCCACTCTGGCCCAGGGGGAGAAGCCGCTGGCCGGCGCCGAGGTGTGGGTCGAACCCCTGGCCGGAACCACGCTGGGGCGGTTGCGGCTTTTTGACGACGGCGGGCACGGGGACGGCCAGGCCGGCGACGGCGTCTATGGGGCGATTGCCGCCTATCCAGATCATTTTCCGCGCCGTCCCGAGGCGATCATCCGCGCCCAGGGATTGGCTTGGGAATACGGTTCCTTCATCCGCCAGGCCATGGCCACGGCGCAATGGCTGCCGGACCCTCCAGAACCCGAGCCCGAATCCATTGCCGAGCCGGAGCCTAAACCTGAACCCGAGCCGGAGCCTAAACCTGAACCCGAGCCGGAGCTAGCGCCCGAACCCATTCCCGAGCCGGAGCCCGTTCCCGAGCCGGAGCCCGCGCCCGAACCCGTTCTCGAGCCGGCGCCCATTCCCGAATTGGAGTCGCCGAATCGGATCCGAATTGGCGGGGATATTGATTTCGGGGTACTTTTCCCCGGCGAAAAGGGCGGCGCCCGGGTCGATATCGATATGGAGGCGGCGGCCCCCCGCGACCTGATTTTCGATTTGGCCTGGAGCGACGCGGACGGCTGGGATGAACTTTCCTCCGAGGTCAGGGTAAAGCCGGGCGACAACGCCTTCGATCTGGAAATCACCGTCCCCGACTCGGCCCGGCCGGGCGAATACAGGGGCGATTTTTCCCTTTTCGACGGAGAAGACGAGGTTGATCGCTCCGACGCCAGGGTCAAGGTGGGGACGATCCGCCTTTACGCTCCCACCGAGGTGGATCTCGGCCAAATTCCGCCCGGCACCTTCGTCAGCCGCCGCTTCGCCGTCCCCTTCTCCGCCGACAAGGCGGCCCCCCTGGCGCTCCAGGTGGAAGGCGGCGCCGATCTGGAGGCCAAAACGGAAACCGCCATCCTTCCCGCCGGATCGGGGGAAATCAACATCGAGGCGGTGGCGTCGGTCCCTCTCGGCAAGCCGGACGGCGAATATTCCGGCCGCCTGTCGCTTTCGGCCGGTCCGGCGGCGGCCGATATCGCCCTGCGCTGGCGGGTGAAATCCTACGTCCTGGAGATCAACCCCCTGCCGCCCATCGCCGGCCTGCCGACCCCGCCCGAATTGCCGGATGCCGTCGCCGGGGCGGCGGAACCCCTGCCCCGGCTGGATGACGCGCCGGTGGAGCCGCCCGGCCAATTCGCCGGCGGCGAGCCGGCTTCCGTCCGTCCAGCCGACGGCTCTCTAGAAAAGGCGGAGCGGCCGTTCCAGGGGCAGCCGGGAATCCCGGCCAGTCCGCCGCCTTCCGATTACAGCGTCAGCTTCCCCGAAATCGAGACTTACGTCCCCTCCAATTGGGACGTGGTTTGGAATTCCTGGTGGATTTACCTGTTGGCCCTGCTGTTGTTGCTGTTGCTGCTGCTGCTGTTGCTGGCCTGGATCCTTTACCGCCTGGGGAAGAGCTCCCTGGCGAGATTCCTGCTGGCCTCCGCCTTCGCCAACCTGATCCTGGCCGCCGCCTTCATCGCCCTGCTCGGGGCATCCATGACCATGACCCAACCCATCCCCGACACGGTCGCGGTCAATCTGGTGGAGGAGGACGATGTTTATAATCCGGATCCGGAGTTGACTCCGGGCGAGCGCGAATTGCTCATCGCCTCCAACCAGATTGATTTCCGCGACGACAACGCCGCCGTTGCCGCCGCCATCGCCGCCGCCGCCCGGGCCGCCGCTCCGGCCAGCGCCCAACGAATGGAAAAACAGGCCGGCCTGCCCGGTACGGCGGAAAAGGCCGAGGAGTTGGGCGAAGCCAGGCGTCCGTCCGTCCAGCCGCTGGAAAACCGGGCGCAAAATGCCTTGGCGCGCCGGGAGCGCCGCGAACGGCGGGCGGAAACTCCGGAGGAACCGGCGGCGGAAATGCCCGGGCTTCCGGAACCGCCGCCGGCCGAGCGTCCGATCGGCAAGGCCGAATCAACCGGAGCGGCCCTGGAAGTGGCGGAGGCGCGGCTGGAAAGCGAATTGTCCGCCCCCCCGGATCCGCCGGTTTGGCCGGAGGACAAAAGAGAGGCCCAACCGCTGGCCGGCGTCCAGCTCTTGCCGCCCGCGGAAAATCCCAACCTGGAAACCGTCCCCTTGAGCCGGCCGGTCGGCGCGGCCGAGCCGCGCAGCCGCCGCCGGGAACGGAGCGACGCCCACGAGGCCGCCTATCCCGAACCCCGGAGCGACATCGCCGATCCCGTCCGTGACAGGGTGAAAGCCGCGGTCACGGCCGGCGGGACGACCGCGGACAATCCGTCGCCCGATGAAATCCGCCCCTTGCCCTTGCTGGCGGCCGAGGCCGCCGACGGGGAAAAATCCGCCCCGGCTCCGGCCACCGGCGCCGCCGATTTGCCGCCGCTTCCGCTTCGCCAAGTCGATGAGGATTCGGCGGATCGCGCAAGACCCGAACCTTCCGCCTCCCGGGCCGCCGGGCGCCTAGAAAGGAGCGGCAAGGCGGTTCGCCGGGAAACTGGCGACTCGCCTCCCCCCGTCGCCAAGCCAGCCGGCGGCGGATCGGCGGCGGCGGCCAACGCCGCTTCCCGCTCCGGGACGAGCCGGGGCGACGCCGGCGCAACCGGCGAATTGCGCCTTGATTCACTCCCCGCCTCCTCCCCGTCTCCCGCCGCCGCCAATGACCCGGCCGGCGGCAAGCCGGAATCCTCCGCCTCCAGCCAGGCCGCGGCCGACCCTGGCCTGACTGCGCCAGTCAATGCCTTGTCGGGCGGCGCGGCGGAACCGGCGGAGTTTTCCCGGCCTGGCGATCCGGCCGGGGCGGCGGACAGCAGACTGTCTTCGCACCCGGGCGGCCGTTCCAGAAAGGCCGGGTCAAACAGCCAAAGCTCGGCCAACGGCGGGGACGGCCCGGAAAACCTGTCCCTGGCGTCCATCGGCCAAGGCGGCGGCGACTCCCCCCCGCCGGCTCCCCGCGGGAGCGCCGGATCGGCCGGCCGGCCATTTAGCGATCCCGCCGGTCGGGGGAACGACGGGATTGCCGATCGGATCGGTTCCGGCGAAAGCCGGTTTTTCGCTTCGGCCGGCGCCGGGAGCGGCGATTCGGGCGGCCGGGAAGGGGAAGGCCTGTTTCCCGAACTGGGCGAATCCGCCCTTCCGGCGGATCGCGATCCGGCCGGCGCGCTGGCTGTCCAACCGCTTCCGGCGGCTGATTCCGGCTTGCGGCGCAATCGGAAGACATCCTCCCGCCGGGACGTCTCCGCCGTATCCAGCTCGGCCGAGCGTCTGCTGCTGGTACTGGGCGATTTCGCCCGATTGCCGGATTCGGCGGCGGAAAACCTTTTCTCCGCCCTGCGCCGGCTGCGCGCCGGCGACGAGGTCCTGGATCGCCGCCTGACGCCCGACGACGCCAACCTTTCCGACTGCCTGCTCGCCCTGGCCACCCCGGAGGCGGTGGCGGCCTGGAGCGACTCCGAGGCGGCCGAGGTTGGCGGCTACCTGGCCGGCGGCGGCCATATCTGGCTGGACGCCGCCGATCCGGAGCGGAGGGACGAGGCCATGCGGCGGCTGGCGAAGGCGGCCGGCGGCTCCCACGTTCCGCTCCCCGCTTCGCACCAGTTGGCCGATTCCGGGCCGACCGGGGCCGTCGTCCTGCCCGGCGGCGGCCTGGCGGCGATCGCCACCGCCCGGAACTGGCGTCAGGCCTGGCGTTACGCCGCCGCCGGCGATTCGACGCTCAATTTCCTGAACCGGACCCTGAACGTCTTTCTTTCCGGCAACGCCGGGGACGGCCTGGAATCGGACCCGGAAAAGCCGGCCGACGGGCTGGCAATCGAGCCCTTCAACGACGACATTCCGGATCGGCTGGCCGGCGCGAGCGACTCCGCCGGGCGCGTCTGGAGCGGTTGGGCCTCGGCCGACGCCTGGCGGCAACCGGGCTGGAGCGATCCGGGCCGGGCGGCGGTCGTTTCCGATGGTCAGGGCGGCCAGGCCCTCAAGGTCGATCTGGACGGCGGCGCCGGGGGCAGGGCGGCCCTGTACCGGGCGCTCGACCCGCCCGAAGACTTTTCGCGGGTGAAGCGGCTGTCCTTGGACGTCTGGCACGATGGCCGGGGCGCGGCCGGCATTTCCCTCATACTCACCGCGCCGGACGGCCAGTCCTGGACGGATTACGAAACGCCGGCCCGGGAACTGGCGCCCGGCTGGAACCGGCTGTCCTTCGATATCGGCGGCGGGAGTTTCCGCCCGCTCGCCGCCGGCGGCGCCTTCGCGCCCGGCCTTTCCGGAACCGGGCGGCTGGGGCGCATCGGCTTCATCCTTTACCGGGAGGACGCCGCCGCCGCCGCCTTCCTATTGCGGGAGCCGAGGCTGCATGAATAGAAGCGCGTTCCTGTCCCTCCTGCTCGCCGCCGTCCTTCTGGCCCCGGCGCGGCCGGAAGGCCGGGCGGCCGAGGCGGAGCGGTCCCAGCGCTTCCTCGACATGATTGACGCCCTTGACGCCGTCTCCGCCCGCCGCGCCCCGGTCATCGAGGCCATTTACCAGGAGTTGCTCGGGCAAAACGGCGGGGAAATGCGGGAGACGCTCCGCTCCGCCCTGTCCAGCCGAAACATCCTCATCCTTCAGGGCGTGGCCGAAGCCATGGCCATGGCCGGGAATCCCGACGATCTGCCGGCTTTGGAGGCCCTTCTCGCCACCTGCGCCAACCTGGAGGTGAAGTGCCTGGTCCTCCGGATGCTCCCGGCCTTCTGCTTAGCCGTCCCGGGACGGGCGCGGCTCAACTACATCCGCTACGCCGCCGGCCACGAGCGGCTGGCGAAGGCGGCCGTCCTCGCCCAACTCCGGAGCCCGCCCCTGGATCGCCGCGGCCGGCTGCTTTCCCGGGTGGAGAATTTGCGCGGCCGCGCCGCCCGCGCCATAATCCTCCAGTTCAACCCGGTTGGCGCCGCCATCCGTTATCTGGAGGATCGCCGCTACCGCGCCGCCGCCGCCGAGACGGTGCGCCATTACATCGCCAACGCCCTCGGGAACGACTTGGCCCGCTGGCCCCGGGTATGGGAATCCCAGGGCGGCAATCTGGAATTCCTGGTTCCGGACGAGGTGGAGGAAATCCGCCTGGCCGCCTTGCAATCCCTGTCCGATATGGGCGCCGAGGGGCTCCCGGAGACTCTCCAGGCCCTTGGCCGCCTGCCGGCCGGGAACGGCGCGCTGGATCAGGCCGTTTTCGAGACCCTGGCCGGCATGTGCTCCGCCGCCCTGAGCAACTATCCCGCCCTGGCCGCCATGGAGGCGACCGGCGACGAGGCGGCCGGCAACTGGCGCGACCGCTTCATCTCCTCCACCGTCGCCCTGGCCCTGTTCGCCCGGGAAAGGGCGGATGGAGCGCTGACGCCCGGTCGGGACGCCGCCTCCTTCGCCGCCGCCGCCGCCTGCCTCGGAATCGCCATTTCCATCCCGAAGGGCTTTCCCGATCCGGACGGCGCCCTTGCCCGGGCCGCCGAAGCCGGCCTGGACCGGCTGGAAACGCTCCTGACCCGGCCGGAACTGCCGCCGGCCGGCCGGGCCGCCTTGCTAGGCGCCCTGGGCGCCCATGGCGGCGAGCGCGCCGTCGCCGCCATTGCCGGCCTGCTCGCTTCCCCCTACGTCTCGCCGGAAGCCGGCGGGAGCGGCCTGGCCGTGGCCGAGGCGGCGGTCAACAGCCTGGGGAACGCGGCCGCCAACCGGGACGGCGGCGACCCGGCGGCGCGCGCGGCGTTGCTGGCGCTGCTCGCCGACCGCCGGACCTACCCGCCGACCCGGCCCGGCAAGCCGCCGATCGGCCTGGCGCATTTGGCCCTGTGGCGGCTGCAGCGCCTGGCGAAATCCACCGACACCCGTTTGGACGCCGGGATTTGGCGGCTCCGGTTGGGCTGGTGACGAAAGGGAAACCATGCGCCGCATTCTGGACAATGGACTCACCTCTTTTTTCCGGCGCGGCGAAAAGGCCCCGCCCGGCGGCGGCTCCGAGGCGCGCGGCGTCGGCCGCTTCCTGGTCGATCGCGGCAGTCCCCTGCCGCTCGGGCCCAGCCTCACCTCCCGGGGCGCCAACTTCGCCGTTGTCGCCAGCCGCGCCGTCGGCATGCGGCTGGAGCTTTTCGCCGACGATTTCGGCGAGCCGCTGGCCGGCATCGATCTCGATCCCAGGCTGAACCGCACCGGCCACGTCTGGCACATCCGGGTG
>JAISYD010000009.1 GCA_031270145.1 Planctomycetota bacterium | reverse complement strand
GCTGGCCTTCCTCATGGTCTTCCTGGCGCCGTCGCTTTTGGCGCTGATCTTCGGCTGGCTCGCCTTCGCCTCGCGGGTCAGCGGGGTTTATTTCTCCATCATCAGCCAGGCCCTGACCTACGCCCTCATGCTCGCCTTCTTCCTGAACGAGCTGGGCTTCGGCGGCAACAACGGGCTGACCGACTTCAAGACGCTCCTCGGCCGCGACCTGCACTCGCGGGGCATGCGGACCGCCCTTTTCGCCGCCTCCGCCCTAGCCCTGATGCTCTGCTACGCCGCTTGCCGGGCCATCGTCGCCTCGCGGCTGGGAAGGGTCTGCGCCACCATCCGCGACGCCGAAAGCCGGACCCGCTTCATCGGCTACCGGGTGGAGCGGGTGCAACTGGTCCTGTTCACCCTTTCGGCCGCCATGGCCGGGCTGGGCGGCGCCCTTTTCGTGCCGCAGGTAGGCATCATCAATCCGGGCGAATTCGCCCCGCTCAAGTCGATCGAGATCGTCATTTGCGTGGCGCTGGGCGGCCGGGGCCGCCTTTACGGGGCGGTGATCGGCGCCTTCGCCGTCAACTACGCCAAAACCCGCTTCACCGAGCTCTGGCCGGATCAGTGGCTCTTCGCGCTGGGACTGATTTTCGTCCTGGTCACCATTTTTCTGCCGGACGGGCTGGTCGGGCTCGCCGCATCGCTTCGGCCGGCCGGAGCCCGCCTCCGGCGGCGGATCGCCGCCGGAGGGAAGGGAAGGGGGGCGGCCCCATGAGCGGGCGGGAAAACGCCAAGGCCGGCGAATCCGCCATCCTCCGGCCCGGCAACGCGGTCGAGGAAGAGGAGCCGGATCCCTTCCTCGGCCTGGGATCGCGCGGCGGCCGCCCCAAGGCGCGCCCTCCGAAGGTTATGCGCCGGCATCGGCGCATCCTGTTGTTCCTGGAAAAAATCAGCGTCAGCTTCGACGGCTTCAAGGCGGTGGACAACCTCACCCTATACATCAAGCAGGGCGAATTGCGCTGCGTCATCGGGCCCAACGGCGCCGGCAAGACCACCATCATGGACATCATCACCGGCAAGACCCGGCCGGATTCCGGCTCGGCTTGGTTCACCCAGGACGTCAACCTGCTGGCCAGCGACGAGGTCGCCATCGTCCGGGCCGGCATTGGCCGGAAGTTCCAGAAGCCCTCGGTGTTCGAGGCGCTGACCGTCTTCCAAAACCTCGAATTGGCCCTGGCGGGGCCAAAAGGCGTGTGGCGGACCTTCCGGGCCCGGCTGGGCGGCCGGGAACGGGAGTTCGTCGAGGAAATCCTGGAGCGGATCGCCCTGGCCGACGAGCGCGGCCGCCAGGCGGGCTCGCTGTCGCACGGGCAAAAGCAATGGCTGGAGATCGGCATGCTTCTCATGCAGCGCCCCAAGCTGCTGCTGCTGGACGAGCCGGTGGCCGGCATGACCCCGGCCGAAATCGATCGGACCATCAAGCTGCTGCGCGACTTGGAGGGCCGGCACAGCATAATGGTGGTCGAGCACGACATGGAATTCATCCGGGCCATCGCCCACGAGACCGTCACCGTCCTCCACCAGGGCTCGGTGCTGGCCGAGGGGAGCATGGATTTCATCCAGCGGCATCCGGCGGTCATCGAGGCCTACCTGGGGGAGCCGCTATGCTGAGCGTGTCCGGGCTCAACCAATATTACGGCGAGAGCCACATCCTTTGGGACGTCAACCTCGAAGCGGCCAAAAACGCCTGCACCTGCGTCATGGGCCGGAACGGGGTCGGCAAAACCACCCTGCTCAAATGCCTGATGGGTCTGCTGCCGACCCGGAGCGGCAGGGTGATCCTGGAAGGAGTCGACATCACCGCCGCCGCTCCGGGCGAGCGGGCCAGGCGCGGCCTTGGCTATGTGCCGCAGGGGCGGCAGATTTTCCCCCTGCTGACCGTGCGGGAAAACCTGGCCATCGGCCTCCCGATCCGGAAGGATCGGGCCCGGGAAATACCGCCCTTCATCTATGATTTTTTTCCCGTGTTGAAGGATATGTCGGCCCGCCGGGGCGGCGATCTTTCCGGCGGCCAACAGCAACAGCTCGCCATCGGCCGGGCCTTGGCGCTGGACCCGTCGGTGCTCATCCTGGACGAGCCCACCGAGGGCATCCAGCCCAACTTGGTCCAGGACATCGCCAAAGCCATCCGCCGGCTCTGCCGCGAGATGGGCATGACGGTCATCTTGGTGGAGCAGAAACTGCCCTTCGCCCGCAACCTGGCCGACTCCTTCGTGATCCTGGATCGCGGGCACGTGGTCAAGGAGGGGCGCATGGCCGGGCTGGACTCGGACGCCATCCGCGATTTCCTGACCGTGTAGGCCGAACATGGCCGACGCTCGCGGAGACGACCGGAACTGGGCGGCTGAACTGGAGCTTGGCTTCGCGGCCGAGGGCGGGCGGACCAACCTTGGCCGCCTCGCCTTCTGGGGGCCGTTGCGGGTACAGCGGCTTTTCCATCCCGAGGGCGGCGGCGGGGACGAACGCTTGGCGGAGCCGGCCCATTGTTATATACTGCATCCGCCCGGCGGGCTGGTCAGCGGCGACGATCTTCGGATTGTCCTGGAGGCGGGAGGCGGCGCCCACGCGCTGGCCACCACCCCGTCGGCCGGCAAAATCTACCGGGCGGCGGCCGGGAGCGCCGTCCAGCGGCAAAGGGTGGAAATCGCGGCCGCCGGCGGGGCCATTGAGTGGCTGCCCCGGGAGACCATAGTTTTTTCCGGCGCCAGGGCGGAATTGTCGCTGACCGCGCGGCTCTCCGGCGGCGGCCGCTTCATCGGCCGGGAAACCCTGATTCTGGGCCGCGCCGCCGGCGACCTGCCCTTCGCCGCCGGGCGGCTGAACCAGAGTTTCCGCCTGGAGCGGGAGGGCGTACCCATCCTGCTGGAGCGCCTGGAATTCGCGGCCGGCGACGCCTTGGCCAACGGCGCCTTCGGTTTGGGCGGCGCCGGAATCCTGATGGGTTTCTGGGCGGCTGGAAGCGGGGCCGACGCGTCCGGCCTGCGGAGGGCGGCGGCGATCATCAAGGAGCGACTGGCGGAAATGGCCGGCGGCGGCCGGGCGGACGCCACTTTCCGGGACGGGGTGGCCGTGGTCCGCTACCTGGGGAACGACGCCCGCCAGGCCGACCGGGTCGCCAGGCTGGCCTGGGAGGCGGCGCGGCCCGTCCTGCTGGGCCGGCCCGTTTGTCCGCCGCGCATTTGGAACTTGTGAGCCAAGGGATTGAGGCGATGAAAGGGGGGTGACGGATGGATCTTCTGCCGCGGGAAAAGGACAAGCTGCTGTTGTTTGTCGCCGGCCTCCTGGCCGAGAGGAGGAAAAACCGTGGTCTCAGGCTGAATTACCCCGAGGCGGCGGCTTACATCAGCCTGGAAATACTGGAGGGCGCCCGCGAGGGCCGGACGGTGGCGGAGCTCATGGGCGGCTGCCGCAACCTTCTGACCCGCGATCAGGTGATGGAGGGCGTGCCGGAAATGCTCCGGGAAGTGCAGGTCGAGGCCACCTTTCCCGACGGCACCAAGCTGGTGACGGTGCATGATCCCATAGGCGGCGCCGGCGGCGGCGGGCGGCTGACGCCGGGCGAATACGCCCTGGCGGAGGGCGATCTGGAAATCAACGCCGGCCGGGAGCGCGTGACCATCGAAGTGGCCAATAGCGGCGACCGCCCCATCCAGGTCGGTTCGCACTACCATTTTTACGAGGCCAACCCCGCGCTCCGCTTTGATCGGGAAAAAGCCCGCGGCCGCCGTCTCGACATCATCGCCGGCACGGCGGTGCGTTTCGAACCCGGACAGACCCGGGAGGTGACCCTGGTGCCGCTGGCGGGCGGGCGCGCCGTCTACGGCTTCCGCGGCGAGATCATGGGGAGGCTGGACCAATGAGCGAAAACAGGATTCCCCGGCGGCAATACGCCGATATTTTCGGCCCCAGCACCGGCGACCGGATCCGCCTGGCCGACACCGACCTGTGGATCCAGGTGGAGCGCGACAGCGCGATTTACGGCGACGAGGCGTCGTTCGGCGGCGGCAAGGTGATCCGCGACGGCATGGGGCAGAGCCAGCGTTCCGGCGCCGAGGTTATGGACACCGTGATCACCAACGCGGTCGTCCTGGATGCCGAGACCGGGGTGTTCAAGGCCGATGTCGGGATCAGGGACGGGCGGATCGCCGGCGTCGGCAAGGCCGGCAACCCCGACACCCAGGCCGGCGTCGAGCTAATCATCGGCCCCGGCACCGAGATCATCGCGGGCGAGGGCTGCATCCTGACCGCCGGCGGCATCGACAGCCACATCCATTTCATCGCGCCGCAACAAGTTGAAGAGGCGCTGATGAGCGGCGTCACCACCATGATCGGCGGCGGCACCGGCCCGGCCACCGGCACCAACGCCACCACCTGCTCGCCCGGGCCATGGCACCTCCGGACGATGCTGGCCGCCACCGGCGACCTGCCCATGAACTTCGGCTTCCTGGGCAAGGGCAACGCCAGCCTCCCGGCGGCGCTGGAGGAGCAGCTGGCGGCCGGCGCCTGCGGCCTCAAGCTCCACGAGGACTGGGGCAGCGCCCCGGCCGCCATCGACAACTGCCTGTCGGTGGCCGACCGGCACGACGTCCAAGTCGCCATCCACACCGACACCCTGAACGAGGCCGGCTTCGTCGAGGACACCCTGGCCGCCTTCAAGGGCCGCGCCATCCACACCTACCACACCGAGGGCGCCGGCGGCGGCCACGCCCCCGACATCATCAGGGCCTGTTCCCTGCCGAACGTCCTGCCCTCGTCCACCAACCCCACCCGCCCCTACACGGTGAACACCGTGGACGAGCATCTCGACATGCTGATTGTCTGCCATCACCTCAACCCGTCCATCCCGGAGGATGTGGCCTTCGCCGATTCGCGCATCCGCAAGGAAACCATCGCGGCCGAGGACATCCTGCACGACCTGGGGGCGCTGTCCATGCTGTCGTCGGATTCCCAGGCCATGGGCCGGGTGGGCGAGGTGATCCTCCGCGCCTGGCAGACGGCGCACAAGATGAAGGTTCAGCGCGGACCGCTGCCGGAGGACGCCGGAAACGGGAACGACAATGTCAGGGCGCGGCGCTATCTCGCCAAATACACCATCAATCCGGCCATAACCCACGGCGTCTCCCGCTGGATCGGCGGCGTGGCGCCGGGCAAAATGGCGGATATCGTGCTCTGGAAGCCGGCCTTCTTCGGGATCAAGCCCCACCTGATCATCAAGGGCGGAGCCATCGCCGCCTCGCCCATGGGCGACATCAACGCCTCCATCCCGACGCCGCAGCCGAGCCTGTACCGGCAAATGTTCGGCGGCCTGGGAGCGGCGGCGGCCGCCGTTTCCGCCACCTTCGTCTCTAAGGCATTTCTCCAAGGCGGCCGGGAGGGGGACTTGCGCCGAATGGGCTTCCGCCGGCGACTGCTGGCCTGCGAAAACACCCGCCGGCTGGGCAAGAGGGATATGATTCTTAACGACGCGACTCCGGCTATCGAGGTGGATCCGGAAACCTACGAGGTACGGGCCGATGGCCGGCCGTTGACCTGCGAGCCGGCGGCGGTCCTGCCGCTGGCGCAACGCTATTGCCTGTTTTGACCCCCGAAACCGCGAAAGGCGGACATGCTCGAATTCATTGAAAACCTCGGCCGGACGGAACCACCGCCCAACGCCGCCTCCCTGACGCTGGACTGGGATCGGCGCTCGCGCAGCCGTTTCCTGGCCGAGCTCGACGGCGCGGCGGGCGAAGCCGGCGTGGCCCTCCCCCACGGCTCCCGGCGGCTGGCCGAGGGCGATGTGCTCCGCGCCGCCGGCGGCGAGACGGCGGTGGTGCGCTGCCGCCCGGAGGAGCTGGCGGTCGCCCGGGCGGCGGACTGGCCCGCCCTGGCTCGGGCCGCCTGGCATTTCGGCAACCGCCACGCGGCGGTGCAATTCGACGGGCTGCGGCTCCGCTTCCAGCCGGATCCGGTCCTGGAGCGACTGGCGGCCGGGCTTGGCCTGGCGCTGGGGCGGGAGACCGCCGTTTTCGAGCCCGAGGCCGGCGCGGGCGGACCGCACAGCCACGCCGCGACGCGGCGACGGGACGGGGGCGGGAAGCCGGAGCCGGGCTGACCGCCATGCCGGAAATCCTGCCGCTTCTTTATCTCGCCAGCCCGGCCCTGCCCATCGGCGCCTTTGCCTGGTCGCAGGGCTTGGCCGGGGCCATCGGCCAGGGGACGATCCGGGACGCGGACGACGTCGGCACCTGGTTGGCCGGCTCGCTGGCCCACGGCCTGGGACGCCTGGATCTGCCCTTGTTCGCCCGTTGTTTCCGGGCCGCCCGGCAAGGGGACGCCAAAGGCTTGGCGGCCGGGAACGCCAGCTTGCTGGCCGGTCGGGGAACCGCCGAATTGTGGGAAGAGGAAATCCGGCTGGGCGGTTCGCTCCGGCGGCTTCTCGGCGGCCATGGCCTCATGCCGGACTGGGCCGGCGGCCTTCCGCTCGGCCATGTCGCCGCTTTCGCCCTGGCGGCGGCGATCCTGGCCCGGAGCGGGGCCGGGGAGGAGGAGACGCTGTCCGCCGCCGCCGAGGCCTTTGCCTGGAGCTGGCTGGAAAACCAGGTGGCGGCCGCCGCCAAGGCGCTGCCCTTGGGGCAAACCGAGGGCGGCCGCATTTTGCTGACGTTGATGCCGGCGATAAGGGAAACTGTGGCTTTGGCGCTGGCCCTGCCGGAGGAGCGGATCGGCTCGTCCCTGCCGGGGCTGGAGTTGGCCAGCATGGCGCACGAGCGGCAATATTCGCGCTTGTTCCGGAGTTGAGGAGGAGTCTATGGCCGGCAAACCCTGTCTTAGGGTCGGCGTGGGCGGCCCGGTCGGCTCGGGCAAGACCGCCCTGGTGAATTGGCTCTGCCGCCGCCTGCGGGGCGACTTCGACATGGCGGTGATCACCAACGACATCTATACCCGCGAGGACGCCGAATTCCTGCTCCGGAACGGGGCGCTTCCGGCCGACCGCATCGCCGGGGTGGAGACGGGAGGCTGTCCCCACACCGCCATCCGCGAGGACGCCTCGATGAACATCCAGGCGGTCGAGGAGATGATCGCCGGACATCCGGGCCTTGAGCTGGTGCTGGTGGAAAGCGGCGGCGACAACCTGTCCGCCACCTTCAGCCCGGAATTGGCCGATCTCACCCTCTACGTCATCGACGTGGCCGGCGGCGACAAGATACCCCGGAAGGGCGGGCCGGGCCTGGCCAAGTCGGATCTGCTGATCATCAACAAAATAGACCTGGCGCCCATGGTGGGCGCGTCGCTCGCGGTCATGGAGCGTGACGCCCGGGAAATCCGCCAGGGCCGGCCATTCGTCTTCACCAATTTGCGGGACGGGATCGGGGTCGGGCCGGTGGCCGAATTCGTCGTCCGCCAGGGCCTCCTCGGCCAAGGCGGAAAAGGGGGAGCGCATGCTTGAGGCGGCGAACGCGTACAGCCTTTCGGCCGGAGACGTCGGCTTCATGATCGTCTGCGCCTGCCTGTTGTTCATCATGCTGCCCGGCATCGCCCTGTTTTACGGCGGGCTGGTGCAGAACCGCAACGTCCTGTCCACCATCATGCACACCTACGTCACCCTCGGCGTGGGCAGCGTCCTCTGGGCCGCGGCCGGCTACAGCCTGGCCTTCGGGGCCGACCTGGGCGGGGTAGTCGGCAACCTCGGCCACGCGCTGCTGGCCGGAGTGGGGCTGGCGCCCGACGCCCCGGCCGGCGGCGTGCCGCACGTGCTGTTCATGGTTTTTCATTGCCAGATCGCCTGCCTCACGGCGGCGATCATCTCCGGTTCCTACGCCGAGCGCATCAGATTCCCGGCCATGGTCCTCTTCACCGCTCTTTGGCTGCTCCTGGTTTACGCGCCGGTGGCCCATTGGGCCTGGGGGGGCGGCTGGCTGTCCCGGCTGGGGGCGCTGGACTTCGCCGGCGGGACGGTGGTCCACATCAACGCCGGCGCCGCCGCCCTGGCCGCCGCCCACGTCCTGGGCCGGCGCAAAACCTTGGAGCGGGGCGAGGTGGCGCCGCACAACCTGCCGCTGACCCTCCTGGGGGCGGGGCTGCTGTGGCTGGGCTGGTTCGGTTTCAATTCCGGCGCCGCCCTGGCCGCCAACGCCCAGGCCGCCAACGCCCTGGCCGCGACTCAGTTGTCGGCCGCCGGCGGCATGATCGGCTGGCTGGCGGCGGAATGTTTCCACTACGGCAAGCCAACCACCTTCGGGGCCGCCTCCGGGGCCCTTGCCGGGCTGGTGTCCATCACCCCCGGGGCCGGCTTCGTGGAGCCGGCCTGGGCCATCGCCATCGGCGGGATCGGAGGCGTGATCTGCTACGGCGGCATGTTCCTGAAGCTGCGCTGGAAATACGACGACGCCCTCGACGTGGTCGCCCTGCACGGCCTGGGCGGCTCCTGGGGGGCGCTGGCCACCGGCCTGTTGGCCTCGGCCGCCGTGGGCGGCGTCGACGGGCTGTTCCACGGCCGGCCGGGCCAGGCGGCCGTGCAACTGCTCTCCATCGCGGCGGTCTGGGTTTACGGTTATTCCGCCAGCCGGCTGATCCTGGCGGCGGCGGCGGCGGCGACGCCCCTCAGGGCCGACGACGGCGAGCAGATGCTGGGCCTGGACCTCGGCGAGCACAATGAACGGGCCTATCAGATAAGGTGAGGGAGCGACTATGCGCAAAATCGAGATATTAATCCGGCCG
Source organism: Planctomycetota bacterium (assembly GCA_031270145.1). GTDB lineage: Bacteria > Planctomycetota > SZUA-567 > SZUA-567 > SZUA-567 > JAJBSZ01. Next base: position 1,017 of record JAISYD010000009.1, on the reverse strand, counting down.
GAGCAACTGGAAGCGGTCAAACAGGCCCTGCTGGCCAACGGCGTGCAGGGGCTGACCATGACCGAGGTGCGGGGGTTCGGCCGCCAGGGGGGGCACAAGGAGGTGTACCGCGGCAAGGAGTTGTGGGTGGAGTTCCTGCCCAAGCTCAAGCTGGAAGCGGTGGCGCGGGCCGAAAGCGTGGACGCCATCGTGGACGCGGTGTGCGCCGCCGCCGGCACCGGCCAGGTGGGCGACGGCAAGATATTCATCCAGCCCGTGCTCGGCGCCGCCCGCATCCGGACCCGGGAAACCGGCCCGGACGCGCTGTGAGGCCGGGGTGGGGCCAACCCGCGCCGCGCCGTCGTTGAGGGGAAGCTGGCTTTTTTCCCCGCCCGCGTCCCTTAATTCCAGCCAACCTGACCGAAAATGCGGATCGCCAGGGGGAGGGGGAGGAGCGGCGCCCCTGGCCGGGGGAAAACGCGAAAAGCCCCGGAACAGGCGAAAGCGCACGCTTTCTCCACCTGTTCCGGCGGCACGCAAAAAGGCCTGTCCCAAGGCTCCCGCCACCGGCGAGGCATAACCGCGGCGCCGGCGCGGACGGAATGGACGGTCAAGGCGGGACAGCAAGTTTTAGGCGCCAAACAAAGAGGGTAAAAATATCGCCCCTGGCGTTACGCCCGCTTCGATGTCAGCCCGGAATCCGCCCGGGTAAGACCGCTCCCGGAAAGCCATACGTCATGTTTTAAGATTAAAACTTTTTTTGTCAAGGGAAAAATCCGCGGTTAATGATTTTTTGGCGGATAATTTTGTCGGGCGGGAAGCCGGGAAAGTCCGGCCGGCCCTGGCGGGCCGGCCGGTTCGGTCATTCGCCGCGTCCGTCCGGGAACGGCTTCATTTGGGGAAGTAGCGTTTCAACAGAGCCTCGAAGCCGCAGCCGTGCCTCGCCTCGTCCTTGCACATCTCGTGGACGGTGTCGTGGATGGCGTCGTAGCCCAGTTCCTTGGCCCGGACGGCGATTTTCTTCTTGCCGGCGCAAGC
>JAISYD010000005.1 GCA_031270145.1 Planctomycetota bacterium | reverse complement strand
GGGCGAACAGGTTGAACAGGTCGAAATAGTGGCAGCATTTCTCGACAAATGTTCCGCCCGAACACCGTGAGAACTTGTTCCACTGGCCGACCTTGTCCAGGAAGGGAACGCGATGCTCCATGATGAAAAGGCTTTTGATGTCCCCAAGGCTCCTTCTCTCGATCGCCTCGTGCCTCGCTTCCCTGTAAATCGCCTTGTAACGGTATTGGAGGCCTATTTGCAGCGTTTTCCGGTATCCCCTGGCTATTTTCACGATTTCGGCGGCGTCCTCGACGCCGGTGGCCATGGGCTTTTCCATGAAGATATGCTTGTCGTATTTGACCGCGGTGCGCAGCACTTCCAGGTGGGTGAAATTGGGAGTGGTGATGAGCAGGGCGTCGGCGTCCGGATCGGAGCAAGCCGCATCGAGATCCGGGTAGACCTTGAGTTCCCCGCCGGGCATGAGTTCGCGACAAGCCGCGAGGGTTTTTTCAATGCTCAGGGCGCTGACATCGTAGATGCCGAGAATCCCGGCCCTTCCCTCAAGGAGGGTGCACTTGATGTGCTCGAGGCCGATCATGCCCGCGCCGATGACGACAAAACGGTATTTCGCGACCGGTTTTTTGAAGAGATACTTGTCCGATTCGGGCATGTAGTCGAAAAGGGGATTTTTGGAAAAGGTGGAGCTCATGAATTCCTTGGGCATGGCTGACTCCTCAAGAATATGCCGGCCGAACGCGCACCGCATCGGGCCTTTCCCCCGCGCCGGCCGGACGGCGACACGGGGGATGGCGGGAAGAACGGTTATTTTCCGGACTTCAGGTACTGGTGGCGGGCGGCAATGATCTTTTCGGCGTCGGCGATGGCGGAATCCATGGCTTCGAGGAATTTCTTTCCTTCGGCGCCGTATTCCTTCAGATACCATTGGCGCACCGGTTCAACGGCCTTGACGAACGCTTCCTTCTCGGCGGGGGCGGGAACATATGTTTTCCCGCCATCCTTGGAGAACGTCTCCCAGTTTTCCAGTTCCCGCCGCACCTGGATGCCGTTTTGGACCCGCCCCATGACATCGAACCCGGCGGCGAGGATGTCCTGATCCTCCTCGGAAAGGCCCCGAAACCGGGTGGTGTTCATCACCCACAGGCAGAACATGTAGTTGTGGCCGTCGAGGGTCATGTACTTGGCTCTTTCGTGCAGCCTGGCGTTGGTCAGGTCGGAGATGGAGTTGAGGGTTCCGTCAACGACGCCTGTCTGCAGGGACGTGTAGACCTCCATGAACGGAATCGGGGTGGGCGAGCCGCCGTGAAGCTTGACCTGCTCCATTTGAACGTGATCCTCAACCGTGCGCATCTTCATGCCCTTGATGTCCCCGGGGCTTTTGACGAGGCGCTTGGTATTGGCGTAATGGCGCCAGCCCCCGGTGTTGCTGAGCGTCATCACCAACAGCTTGCCGCCGGTGCCCCGGTAGACGAGCTCCCTGAGAACCTGGACGTACGGTCCGGTCATGAGTTCGTTCACCACTTCGTCGCTGGTGAAGAGGTAGGGAAGGTTCATGGCCGCGGCCGGCGGATAGACTACCGAAACGCCGCCGCCGGTGACGACGTAAATGTCGACGGTCTCGGCTTCGATGGACTCGAAACATTCGCGGGGGCCGCCGCAAAGCTGCGCTCCCGGGAAGATTTCGATCGTGACGTTCCTAGAACGGCTTTCAACGTAATTCTTGAGTACCAGCGCCGAATCGTATTCTTCGTCACTGGTGTTGGCGAGGAACACCAGGTTGAGCGTGGTTTCCTGCGCCGGGACATTCCCGGCGGCCGCGAAAATCAGGATGAACGCCAACGCGTATCCGGCAAACGATTTCGACATGATGGTTCTCCTCCTCTTTTTGGAAAAACTATTTGCGCTTCGACCGTCGAAGCCGCTGGGCTTGCATGAAAACGTCACGGGGCGTACAGCCCGGTCAGCCTGGGTATCCACAGCACCAGTCCAGGGAAAAAGGTGATGAGCATGAGCGTGGTGATATTGGATATCAGTAGAGGAATGATGCCCTTGGTGAGACTGTCGAGACCCTGGTGGCTGATTCCCGACATGACGAACAGCACCAGCCCCACCGGCGGGGTGATAAGCCCGATGGTCAGGTTGATGCACATGACGACGGCGAAATGAATGGGGTCGATGCCCAGCTTGGTGATCACCGGCGCCAGGATGGGGGCGAGGATGAGGATCGCCGGTCCCGCGTCCATGACGCAGCCGACCAGCAACAGGAAGATATTGATGATGAGAAAGAGAAGATACGGATTGTCGGTGACGGAGACAAGGGCGGAACCGACCATCTGCGGGGTCTGGCGCAGGCTGACGATGGAGGCGAAGGCGACGGCGGCGCCGACGAGAAGAAGAATTTTCGCCGAGGCTAAGGCTGCGCCCGAGAACAGCCTGGGCAAATCGGCGAGTTTGATTTCCCTGGTGTAGAGCAGTCCGAGGAGAAGGGAGTAGGCCGCGGCGATGCCGGCGGCCTCGGTGGGGGTCATCAATCCGCCGAGGATGCCGCCGAGAAGAATGACCGGGGTGCCGAGGGGAAGCATCGCCCTCCTGAAGCTGATCCAGACCTCCTGAATGTTCGCCCGCGGCTTGGGATCGGGGAACAGGCCGCCGCGGGACTTCAACATGATGACAAGCATCATGCCGCCCGCCATGATCAGGCCGGGGATGATGCCGCCGGCAAACATGGCGGCGACCGACACGTTCTGAATGAAGGCGTAGATGATCATGATCCCGCTGGGGGGAATGATGGGCGCCAGGATGCCCGCCGAGGCGACCACCGCCGCCGAAAACGAGCGGGGATAGTTCAATTTGTTCATTGCCGGGATAAGCATGGAGCCAAGGGCCGAGGCGTCGGCCACGGCCGAGCCGCTGCCGCCCGCGAGCATGACCGACGAAAGGACGCAGACGTGGGCCAGGCCGGCCCGGAGGTGGCCGATGAGCGATTCGGCGAAGCGCACGATGCGCATGGTGACGCCGCCGGCGGCCATGAAGTCGCCCGCGAGGATGAAAAAAGGCAGGGCCATGAGGGGAAAGCTGTCGATGCCGCCGACCCAGCGCTGGATCAGCATGTTGAAAAAATTGGTCTGCCCGTGGAGGAACAAATCCAGCCCCGGCGCCAGCAGCATGACGAAGACGATGGGAATGCCGAGGACCAGGAAGGACAGGAAAAAGACGAGGTAAAAAAGCTTCAGCGAAACGATTGCCCCGATGATTGACTTGAACATGCGGACTGCCTCCTTGCTGGAAAAGCGCTACATGGATTCCTCGCCCGCGTCTCCCTTGCGAATCCGATCGCTCCGCCGGAGTTTTTCGGGTTCGGCGACGCATCCGACGATTTCCGCCAGCCTCTCGAAACACGCGAGAAGGGTTAGGGCAAAGCTGTACGGCAGGACGGTGTAGACGAGGTACATAGGGATATTCAGCGCCTCGCTCGAAGTCATCCGTGCGCGCAGCATGTACGCCCAGCCGTAGCGGAGACAAAACGCCGCGACGAGCATGACGATCAATTCGACGATGACGGCGGTGACGACGCCGGGCCGGGAATAGCGGAAGCGCCCCACGACGAAATCCACCGCGATGTTCTGCCCCTTTTGCTGCGCCAGGGGAAGAAGGAGGAACGACACCCAGACCATCATGAACCGGCATATCTCCTCGGACCAGAAGATGCTGGTGCCGACGACATAGCGCATGGTCACGTGGGCGGAAACGACGACCAGCATGACCATGAGCATCGCCATGGCTATTTTCAGCGCCACGGCATTGCAGAAGGAAATCAGTTTTCGCAACGGATTCAGTATCGCTTCCATGCCATCTCCTCCAGGATCGGCCGCTTCCCGATCCGCCTTCGCCGGGGCAATTGCCGGCGGGCGTCCTCACGCATAGCGGACTTCGATATTTTCTCCCCTGATTCCCGGAAAGGCGCCCCTTTCCATGAGCGGCTTGCGGTCGGGGTGGGCCAGCAGCCACTTGTTGACGGCGAAAAGGAGCCTGTCCTCTTCGGAAAGCGGCGCGGCGCGTCCGGAGGGCAGCGGTTTGTTGGTGCCCCTGGGCAGGATCACCACGGCCTTGAAGCCTTCGTCCGAGACCCGGCAGGGGGCGAAATGGAGGCAGGTGGCGTAGAGTTCGACCGCGTCGCCCCGTTCGAGACGAAAAGCCTGGACATCCGCGACGTCAAGAATGTTGTTCTCCACCCGGTCGAGGCACGAAAGAAGCAGGACGAGATCGGTCGCCGCGACGTTGATCTCGCTTCCCTTGTGGTACTCAAGGCCGTTCAGGGCGGCGTTCCTGCCGACGCAATATCCTATTTCATACGGCATCAGGCCATAGAAATGCGCGAGCCAGGCCCGGTATTCGGCGATTTCCTCCATCTCTTTCACCGAGGCGACGTACGTGTTTCCCTCGGCGGGCATGGTCGTTTTGGCGTCCAGCCAGTTGACAAGCAGGGAAAAATCGAGAGCAAGGCGCCGCCCGTAGCGGCGAAAGGCCGGATCGTCCAACGGGAGGACGGGACTTCCATTGGAAACGCATATTGTTCGCACTCGTGTTCCCCTTTCGGAGCGGGGTCATCCCCGGATGATTTCCCAGTTTTGCATCTTTGCGAACTTTTCGAATGTCCGCATATAGTCGCCGTACGCCATCGCCACGTGATGGGCGACGCCGGCGGCGGTCACCGTGTCGACAAGTTCGCTCACGTGCCGCTCAAAGCGGACCTTGGCGTAGGTTCCCTTGAGAAGTTTTTCCATCGGCACAGCCTCGCCCTTCGCCAGAAACAGGCGGGTGCGTCCGCGCGCCGAATCGATGCGCACGACGTTAACCGGGCCCGGCTTCATGACGAAATCGGCCGTCACGCCCTTGCCGCCGGCGAAATAGGTGTCGAGGCCGCGTTCGCATGTCCCGTCCCACAGGTTCGCCGGCGCCACGCCGCAGTGCCACATGAGGGCGAAGTTGTTCTTGAAGTCGATTTGCGAGAGATCGGCGAGGAACGGGGTCTCGGCCCCGGCCGCCCTGAGCGCCAGCATGGACATCGATCCCTCGATGTCGCCCTCGCAGGCGAGGATATGGCCAAGCGACTGGAGAATCGACATCATCGCGCAGGGGGCGATTCCGTATTCCGCAGCGTATTCCGGCCAGCAACGCACCGCCGTCGCGTCCAGCCCGTTCGCGGCGATGAACCGCCTGACCGCCGCGCACAGGCGAGCCACCTTCCGCACCTGTTCGTCGGCGACGCGGTCGCAGGAAAAGAGGCTGCGGACGCGGCTTTCCTCCTCCTCCGCTTCGCGGTCGGCGACGTCGCGGCCGAACATGTCGGCGATCTCGTAATGATCGAGCAGGACGCCCGCCTCGGTAAAATTGCGCAACTCGTCCGGAGCCAGGTTGAAGAAGCCGTGGGCGCGGAAGCCGACCAAGCCGAAATGCGCGCGCTCCAGGGCGATCTTGATCCGCAGGGCGTCGACCCATTGCGCGTCGATGTCGTCTGCGACGATGCACGAATAGCGGTCGTTGCCGGCCTTGTAAAGATTGGAGGCGTTTAGGTTGACGCCGCAAACGGAGTTGAGCCGAATCTTGCCGCCGTTGTAGGGCAACTCGTTGAACCCCCAAAGGAGAACGGGTTTGCGGATGACGCGGTCGATGATCAGCGCCAGGTGTCCGAGGTGGAAGGTGCCGCTGATGACGACGACGCCGTCGACGCTCCGGGACTGAAGCCTGGCGGCGGCTTTTTGGGCGTCTCCAACTTCGATGACCAGCTCTTCCTCGAAAACCCAGTCGATTTCGGGAATCTTTTTCAGGTTTTCCCTGGCGCGGGCGTAGATGCGCCCCGCCTCTTCCCAGTCGAAGGTGGTGCGGGCCAAGCAAACGACTCCGATCGTGATGCGTTGCATGTTTCGTCTCCTGTTACGTTCCGTTTCCGCCGGCGAAGAACCGCGGAGAAAATCTAATGGTCCCGCCAGCGGCGTTTCACGCATTCCCACATGATCGCGGTGTCAAGCTTTCCCTGTCCCTGCGCCATGGCCAACCGGTTGAGATGATCGACCGCCGAGCCAACCACCAATGCCGCCCCGGCCTTTTCCGCCATTTCCATCCCAAGCCGCACGTCCTTATTCAGCAATGCCACGGTAAACGCGGGATCGCGGTAATGCCCGGACGCCACTCTGGCTCCCAGTTCCCGGAACAGGCCGCTTACGGTGGAGGCATGGCTGCCGACGATGATTTCACTTAGCTTGGCTGGCGCTATCCCCGTCTTTTCCGCCAATGCCATCATTTCGGCGGTCATGGCATTGATCGCCCCGAACATGAGTTGGTTAAGCAGCTTGACCTTGTGGCCGGATCCGGAGGGACCGATGTGGACTATTTGTTCCGCGACGGGGCGCAGAAATTCCAGGCATTCCTCCAGCGTTTCCGCCTCCCCGCCGACCGGCAGTCCCCACTTGCCGATGGAATCCGGGCGGCCCAGGACGGGCGCGTCCAGGTAGCGGACGCCGGCTTGGGCGGCGGCGGCGGCCATATCCATCGTGTTGTCGGGATCGCTGGTGCACATGTCGACAATGACGCCGCCCTTCGGAAGATGGGCCAAAAGGCCGTCCGGACCGAGGACGCTGGCCCGGATTTCCGCCGGCCCGGGGAGAAACAGGACGATGCGGCCGGCTTCCCCGGCCAGTTCGGCCAAACTGTCCCGCCTGACGATGTTGGCCGCCCGATTGCGTTCGGCGTTGTCCGGAAGGGAGTCGTAGCCAAAAACCTTGAACCCGCTTTCCGCCAGCTTCGCCCCGAATCGGCTCCCCATGGTTCCGATGCCGACGATTCCCACTGCCGCCATACCCCGTCCTCCCGTTTCGGAAATGCCCGCCCATTCTTTCGCTGATAATCCGCTTTAGGTGCGATCCCAGGCGCTGCGGAATAGTTCCAGTCCGTTCCGGGTATAGGGATGCTTGAAGGAATCCTTGTACACCGCGAGACCGGCGGTGATGATTTGGGCCCCGGCGGCGGCGCAGTCGGCGATTTGCTTGCCGGTGCGGACCGCGGCGCAAATGATTTCAGTCTGGTACTTCTGCACCCGGTAAATATCGGCGATGCTCTGAATGAACGGCTTGGCGTCCTCGCCGTTCGCCTCTTTCCAGCCGAGGAAAGGGGACACGAAGAGGGTCTTGTTCCGGCCGGCGGCAATGGCCTGCGAGGGCGAGAACACCAGGGTCAAGTTGGTGCGTATCCCTTCCCGCTCCAGGATGCGGGAAGCGGCGATCCCCGGCTCGATGCAGGGAATCTTGATGACGAAGTTCTTGGATATGGCGGCGATTTTCCGCGCTTCCCGGACCATTTCGTCCGCATTCTCGAGGTGGGGATTCACCTCGACGGAAATGGGAAATGTCCGGTAGTCGGCGAGGTTTTTGTTCGCCGCCCATTTCGCCATGTCTTCGATGGCGGCCATGAAAGGCTTGCCGCTGGCTTGGATGTGGCGGGGGTTGGTGGTGACTCCGTCGACGCCAAAAGTGGCGTAGGCTTCCTCGATTTCATCCAGCTTGGCGCTGTCCAAAAAGTACTTCATCGGCGTCTCCATAGAAAAAATGTACAATCGGCTATTGCATGCTCTCGAACATTTCGAGAAGCCGCTCACGGGTCATTTCCACCGGGTTGTTGAGTAAATTCGGGTGCTTGCACAATTCGGCGAGCTGCTCAAGGTCGGCTTGGGCGATGCCGGCCCCGGCCAGCGTGTAGCGCATACCCATCGCCTTTTTCATCGCCAGCGTCCTGTCCGCCATGGCCGCCGCGTCGGCGAAGCCCAGTTTGCGGGCGAAATGTTCCACCCGCCCCCCCTCGGCTCCGGCATTGACGCGGATCAGCCAGTCAAGGGTGAAGGCGCAGGCTTCGCCGTGGGGCAGATGATAGACGTTGGTGAGGGGGAAGGAGCAGGCGTGGGAAGCCGCCGTTTTCGGATGCGCGAAGGCAAGGCCGGCGAGGAGGGACGCGACACACATCTGCTCCCTCGCCCCGATGTCCGAACCGTCGCGGTACGCCGTCTCCAGGTGTTTGAAGACGAGATCGGCGGCGTACAACGCCATGGCGTCGCAGATGGGCTGGTGGTTCCTGCTCCAGTAGCCTTCCAGGGCGTGGGACAGCACGTCCAGCCCGGTCGAGGCCGTCACCTGTTTGGGAACGCTCACGGTCAGCGTCGGGTCGACGATGGCGAGCTTCACGTACATGTAGTCGGAGGCCATCGGCCCCTTGAAATTCTTGGCCGCGTCGGTAAGGACGGCGACATTGGTGACTTCGCTCCCGGTGCCGGCGGTGGTCGGGACGGCGATTACCGGCAAACCCGGTTCCCGGATTAGGCCCTTTTCGCTGTGGAAATGCCGGACGGTTCTGTCGGTTCCCGCCACCACCGAGGCCGCCTTGGCGCAATCCATGGAACTGCCGCCGCCGAGGGCGACGAGAAACCCGGCGCCGCTTTCCCGCACCGTCGCGACGCAGCACTCCACCTCCTCGACGTCGGGATTGGGCGAGAGTTCGGAGAAGCATCCGGCGATTTTCCCGCCCGAAAGGGCGATGACGCGATCGGCGAGGCCGTTCCGGCGGAAGGCCGGATCGCTGACCAGCAGGCCGCCGTCCAGCCCGGCGGCGCCGAGAATGCCGGACAGCTGCTCGATCTTGTTTCCGCCAAAAACGATTTTGACTGGAAGCGTGTAGACGAAATCCATGTCGCTCTCCCTGTGAACCCGCATGAAAATGGCCTGGCCGGGCCGGATGCGCGGGGCAAACGGCGCCGCGGCGTCCGCCGCCAACAAAAACGGGCAATTCGTTTCGCGCGCATTCTACGCGCCGTAAATCGACTGTTCGATGGCCTCGACCCTTTGCGCCGCCATCCTGAGGAATTCCTTGCGCCAGTCCTCAAGATTGTCGGTGAACCCGGTGTCGATGAACTTGTCGGCGATGGCGCAGCCCATTTCGTCGCCTATGATCCAACCGCCCATGGTGACAACGTTGGCGTTGTTGACGGCGCGGCATTTTTCGGCGGCATACGCCGATTCGACGCAGGCGGCATGTACGCCCCTGTACTTGTTCGCGACGATGGCCATTCCCATGCCGGTGCCGCAGATGAGAATCGCCCGTTCCTGTTCGCCGGAACGGATTTTCTCGGCGGCGACGGGCGCCACTTCGAAAAACGGCATCCCGTGTTCCATGTCTTGCGTGCCGCAATCCTCGATTTCGAACCCGCGCTTGGCCAGGTGCGACTTGATCGCCTCCTTGAGGCGGAAGCCGGACTTGTCCGAACCAATCAGAATCTTCATTGCCGCGCCTTTCGTAATTGACTTGCCATCCGGAGAGTGGGAAGCCGCCGTCATTTTCTGGACATGGCTTTGTCGCAGGCCCTGACGATTTCCCTGGCGGTGAGGCCGTAACGCTCCATCAGGTAGGAGATCGGTCCGACTTCGCCGAATTGATCCCGCACTCCCACCGCTTCCACCGGCAGGGGATTTTCGCCGGCGAGGGCCTCCGACACGGCGGAATACAGCCCGCCCATAATATTGTGATTCTCGCAGGTGACGATGCAGCCGGCGCAACGGGCGGCGGCGAGAACGGTTTTTCTGTCCAGGGGCTTTATGGTGTGGACATTGACGACGGACGCGGACACTCCCCGTCCCGCCAATTCCTCGGCGGCGAGCAGCGCCTGCCCGACCATGATGCCCGAGGCGGCGATTGCCACGTCGCTTCCGGCGCGAATGGTGTCCGCCCGGAACAGATCGAAGACATAGCCGTCGCCGTAAACGGGCTGGGGAACCCAGCGGAAAAGGCGCAGATACGCCGGAGCCTCGTGCCTGGCTATGACCGGCAGCGCGGCGGCGAGCTGCACCGAATCGGCTGGTTCGACGACAACCATGCGGGGGATGCTCCGCATTATGGCGACGTCCTCGAAGGACATGTGGGTGCCGCCGTTCAAGGCGGCGGCGATGCCCGGATCGGCGCCGACGATTTTCACGTTGAGGCCGGCATAGGCGATGGAGACGGCGACCTGGTCGCAAATGCGCCGGCTGGCGAAAGCGGTGAAGGAACTGATGAAGGGGGTGAACCCGTAGGAGGCGAGACCGGCGCCGACCCCGGCCATGTTGGCCTCGGCGACGCCGACGTCGAAACAGCGCCCGGGGAATTTCTCCCTCAGGCCGTGGGTTCCGTTGGCCTTCGCCAAATCTGCGTCAATCATGCAGACGTTTTCGTCGCTCCGCATCAGCGACTCCATGCACTGGCCGAAAACGGCCCGCATTTCCATGTTCTCGTACATCAGCGGTCGCCTCCCCTCGCCAATTCGGCCAGCGCTTCCTTGTATTGCTCCGGCGTCACCGGCATGTTATGGCTGCCGCAGCCGGCCTTTTCCGCAAACGACACGCCCTTTCCCTTCACCGTGTTCAGGACGATCATCGACGGCTTGTCCGGGCAGGAACGGGCGTCGAGGATGGCATGGTGAATCTGGCCGACATCGTTGCCGTCGTCGACATTGACGGCGTTCCAGCCGAAGGCGGTCCATTTCGCCGGCAGTTCGTCAAGGCTGTTGATCTCGTTCGTGCTTCCGTCGATCTGCATGCGGTTATAGTCGGTAAAGGCGATGAGGCGCGACAGGCGCAGATGGGCGGCGTACATGGCCGCTTCCCACACCTGTCCCTCCTGGCTCTCCCCGTCTCCGACGACGGCGAAGACCGTCGCGCCGTCGCCGCGCAGGCGGGAACCGAGGGCGACGCCGACGGCGCAGGAAATCCCCTGGCCGAGGGATCCCGTGGTCATGTCGATCCCGGGGGTGCGGTTCATGTCGCAATGGCTGGGCAGATTGGTGCCGGGGCGGTTCAGTGTGGCGAGCAGTTCGGCCGGGAAGAATCCCTTCTCCGCCAGCGCGGCGTAGACGGCGGGGCCGGCGTGTCCCTTGGACATGACCAGGCGATCCCGCCCCGCCATTTTCGGGTTGGCGGGATCAATCCTCATGTGGCCGCCAAAATAGAGCACCGCCAGCAGATCGGCCAGGGATAGGCACCCCCCTATGTGCCCGACGCCAAGCGCGCCGATGGCGTCGATG
>JAISYD010000323.1 GCA_031270145.1 Planctomycetota bacterium | reverse complement strand
AATCCGGAGTGGGGGCGGATCGGGGCAGCCTGCCGGAGGTGCGGGGCGAGGTGCGCTTTGAAAAGGTCGTTTTCCGCTACCGGCCGGACGCCCCGCCGGCGCTGAGCGACTTGAGCCTGGCGCCCCTGCTAAGGACAAAGCAGGAAAGCCTCAGGGAAAGGTAGGGCGGGGAAACGGGAATTCCGGTTTTTTTTGCGCCATGCCCAAGTAGCCAGTCGTCCCTGAAAAGCGACAGGAATCTCTTTTTCAGGGACGACTGCGATAATTCAAAAATTACTTGTGAATGCACTCGCTTGGGCCGCGTAATCTTCAAAAGTTCACTTGTGGGGGATATTATAAGAATGCATCTTTTTGACGCCGATTTTTTCGGAACAGGGCGGTATTATTGAAAATTTTAATGCGTTGGCCCTGAAAAAAATGTCGCGTAAGGAAAAAAAATATTGACATTGGCTAAAAGATCGATATTATGTGAAGCTTTCCCCGATGGAGGGGCAGGGAATCCCGTACCATGCGGATTCTTGGTTGAGAGTCGGCATGAGGCGTTTTGCCGTCTCCGCCAAGAGTAATGGTCGCGGTTTCAATGATGCCGTGCCGCTTCGTGCGCTGAAAAGACGCAATCCCCGGCTGGTTCCGGACTGGGCGTTTTTTTCTTGCCGACGGGAAGTTATGCTTTTGGCTGCGGTCTTTGTCCGCCGGTCGCGGAAAAATTCTTCCGCGGTGGGCGGTTTTATGTTTGTCATTCGCCATCGTGCGGGTTGATGGATCATGCGGTGGTTTGGGCGGCGCCGGTTCCGAGAGGGCGAGAGAATGAAACTTCCCGTTTATGATAAACAAGGCCAGGCGACAGGCGAGGAAATCGATTTCGACGAGTCGTGTCTGGGCAAGTTTGTCAATTACAAATTATTGCACGCGGCCGTGGTGATGTATGAGGCGAATCTGCGGCAGGGTACGGTCAAGACCAAGAACATCCGCGAGGTGGTGGGCAAATCCGCCAAACCGTTTAAACAAAAGGGTACGGGCAACGCCAGAATGGGCAGGGTCCGCCGCTTCGGCAGCCGCGGCGGCGCCACCGCTTTCGGACCGCGTCCCCGCGATTTTTCGCAGGATATGCCGAGGCGGGCCAAGCGGTTGGCGTTGAAGTCGGCTCTGCTCGGCAAATTCCGCGACGCCGAGGTGACGGTTCTTGGAGAAATTGCCCTTTCCGCCCCCAAAACCGGCGATATCGCCAAAACCCTGAAAAACCTGAAAGCCGACTCCGGTTGTTTAATGGTTATCCCGCGGTATGATGAAAATATCCTGAAGTCTTGCCGAAACCTTCCTCGCGCCGATCTTTCTGTTATAACCGACTTGAATGCCCACATGGTTCTCCGCCGCAAGCGGCTGGTGTTTACCAAGGCCGCCTTGGAGGCTCTTGCCCTGGAGGTGGCCAAACAATGAAACGCTCAGTCCTGGCGAGGCGACGCATCCCCCATGCCACCCTTGAGCCCTTCCGGGTGGTGCGTGCCCCGCATGTGTCGGAAAAAACCACCGACTTGATCCAAAACCACAACACCTATGTGTTCAAGGTGATCCGCGAAGCCAGCAAGACCGACATCCGCGAGGCGGTTTCCCACATCTGGAACGTCAGGGTCGAGGCCATCCGCATCGTTAACGTCAAGGCCAAGGCCAAGCGCATGGGCCGGATCGCCGGCTTCGCCCCGGCCTGGAAAAAGGCCATTGTCAAGTTGGCCAAGGGCGACGGCATTGAGGTTTTGCGCTGAATGGCGCACCGGGCATAGTGAAAGCGAGAAATGCATGGGCATCAGGAAAATGCGGCCAATGACCCCGGGAACCCGGCATATGACGATGCTGGATTACTCGGAGATCACCAAGAAAACGCCGGAAAAGAAACTGACCAAAATCCTTAAGGCCAATGGCGGGCGCAACCATCGCGGCTTGATCACCACCCGGCATCACGGCGGCGGCGCCAAGCGCCGCTACCGCCTGATCGATTTCAAGCGCAATGACAAGGATGGCATTACCGCCAAGGTCGCGGCCATTGAGTATGATCCCAACCGCTCGGCCAACATCGCCCTCCTTCATTACGCCGATGGCGAGAAGCGCTACATCCTCGCCCCGTTCGGCCTTGAGGTAGGCAAGCATGTGGTGAACGGCCCCGCGGCGGAGCCCGAAATCGGCAATTGCATCCCCCTTGAAAACATCCCGCTGGGCTTGACGGTCCACAATGTCGAGCTCACCCCCGGCCAGGGCGGCAAGCTGGCCCGTTCCGCCGGCATGCAGATTACCCTCCAGGCCCGGGATGGCGACCACGCCATTATCCAGATGCCCTCCGGCGAGATGCGCCGCGTCGACAAGCGTTGCCGCGCCACCATCGGCACGGTCGGCAACCTTGATTACGCCATGGTCTCCATCGGCAAGGCGGGCCGTAAGCGGCATATGGGCTGGCGCCCGACCGTCCGCGGCAGCACCATGAACCCGGTTGACCATCCGCTGGGCGGCGGCGAGGGCCGCCATGCCGGCGGCCACCGGTTTGCCAGTCCTAGCGGCGTTTACGCCCGCGGCGGCAAGACCCGCGATCCCAAGTCTAGGACCAACAATATGATTATCACCCGGAGGAAGAAGTAGCTGTTTTATTCTGGTTCCGGCCCGGGCCGGGATCGGGTGGGCCGGCGGCGGTTCCGGCCAGGCCGAGCGGCGCGTTTTCAATGCTGGAGATGCTAATGGGGCGTTCCAAGAAAAAAGGTCCCTATGTCGACCTGAATGTTTTGGGGAAGGTTATGAAGCAGAAGGACACGGGCTCCCGCGACGCCATCAAGACTTGGGCCCGCTCTTGCATGATTGTCCCCGAGTTTATCGGCCATAATTTCTCCATCCATACCGGGAACAAGTTTTTTGGCGTGTTTGTGACCGAGGGGATGGTTGGGCACAAGCTGGGCGAATTCGCCTTGACCCGGAACTACCATGGCCACGGCAAATGATCCGTCTTGCGCCGACTTTTGTCCGCATGGATTGCGAGGATAAGAAATGAGTTACGCCGCCAAGCACAGGCACGCCCCGATCAAGGCCTACACGGCCCGTCGGCTCATGGATCTGATCCGGGGCAAGTCCCTTAACGATGCGTTGAACATTCTGCGCTACAAACCCCACCGGGCGGCCAGGATGATCGAGAAAGTGCTTCGCTCCGCCCAGGCCAACGCCGAGGATCAGGGAGTCACCGGCGCCTTTTACCTGTCCAAGGCTTGGGTGGACGAGGGGTTCGCCATGAAGCGCTTCCGCCCCAGATCCCGGGGGCGGTCTTCCGTCTATTTGCGGCGGCGCAGCCATATTTGCGTGGAAATTAACGTGGCGCGGTGATTCGGGTTTTAATTTTTTGCGGCTTTTCCTGGAGATTCCTGTGGGCCAAAAGGTTCATCCAATTGGGTTCCGGACAGGCGTGACGCGCGATTGGGATTCCCGCTGGTACGCCGACAAGAAGAATTTCGGCCGCTGTCTGATCGAGGACAGCCATATCCGCAAGTTCTTGAAGAAGGCCCTGTCTTTCGCGGCTATCGCCAAGACCGAGATTGAACGGACCGACGACGAGGTCGAGGTGATCATTCACACCGCCCGCCCGGGCGTGGTCATCGGCCGGCGGGGGACCGAGGTGGATCGGCTCTGCGAGGACATCGGCCGTCTTATCCAGGCCAAGGTGTCGGTCAAAATCAAGGAGATTACCCGCCCGGAGCTGAACGCTCAGTTGGTCGCCGAGGGGATCGCCGAGCAGATTGAAAAGCGGGTGGCCT
This sequence comes from Planctomycetota bacterium, assembly GCA_031270145.1. Taxonomy (GTDB): domain Bacteria; phylum Planctomycetota; class SZUA-567; order SZUA-567; family SZUA-567; genus JAJBSZ01. The sequence goes on along the minus strand of JAISYD010000323.1, from coordinate 12,800 downwards.
ACCGCCGGGCCATGAAGAAATCGGTGGAAACCTGCATCCAGGCCGGCGTCTACGGCATCAAGGTCCGTTGCTCGGGCCGTTTGGGCGGGGCGGAAATAGCCCGCGCCGACGGATACACGGTCGGCAACCTCCCCTTGCAGAAACTCCGGGCCGTCATTGATTACGGCTTTGCCGAGGCCCACACCATGATGGGCAACATCGGCGTCAAGGTGTGGCTCTACAAGGGAGACGTGGGGGAGGAGATTTCCGAGGACGGCCCCTCCGTCTTGTCGCAGACTGGCGGACGGAGGTAGGGCGGGTTCCAGCCGCGCCGCCCGGGTTTCGGATTTTGTTTTGAAGGGGAATTGACATGGCATTGATGCCAAAGCGTCTTAAGCACTCGCGTAAGTTTCAGCGCGGCCGCATCCGCGGCAAGGCCACGTCGGGCAACTTCGTCGCCTTTGGCGACTTTGGCATACAATCCATGGAGGCCGGCAAAATCACTTCGCAGCAGATCGAGGCCGCCCGCGTCGCGGCCAATCGCCTGGTTGGCGGCCAGGGCAAAATGTGGATCCGCGTCTTCCCGCACAAGTCCGCCAGTTCGCGCCCGGCCGAGACCCGCATGGGCAAGGGCAAGGGCGAGGTGGATCACTGGTATGCGGCGGTGAAACCCGGCACCATCCTTTTCGAGCTTGGCGGGGTTTCCGAAACCCTGGCCCGCGAGGCGTTCAAGCGCCAAGCGTACAAATTGCCGGTCAAGACCTGCTTCGCCGGCAGGAGGCATTCCTTATGAAACTTGCCGAGATGCGTCCCATGGAGCCGCCCGTCCTGCTGGCCGAAGCGGAGAAACTGCGGCGCGAGCTTCTTGAGCTCCGTTGCAAGGTTGCCTTGGGCGAGGATGTGCGCCCCCACCGGGTCAAGGAAATAAAAAGGGAAATAGCCAGAATTCTGACGGTTGTGAGCGAGAAGAAGGCGATGAAGGAAGGGGTCGGGGCATGAGCGCGGAAACCGTTGAAACCAAGGCCGGTTTGACCCGCAGCAATCGGCGCACCCTTGCCGGGGTGGTCAAGGCCGCCAAAACGGCCAAGACGATCCGGGTGACGGTGACGCGCGATTTCAAGCATCCCAAATATGAGAAGCGGGTGCGCCGCACCAGGAACTATGTCGTGCACGATGAAAAGGGCGAGGCCAAGCCCGGCGACATGGTCGAGATTATGGAGACGCGCAAACTTTCCAAAACCAAGAACTGGCGCTTGATTGGAATTTTGAAGCGGGTCGAGTAGGTAAACTGGTCGTCTTAGGCTCGGGTGATCGCCGGAGGGCGGTTGCTTGCGGGCTCGGAGGTTATGTCCGTGATCCAGATGCAGACAATGTTGGACGTGGCTGACAACACCGGCGCCAAACAGGCCATGTGCATCAAGGTGCTGGGCGCCACCCGCCGCCGTTACGCCTCCCTTGGGGACATCGTGGTGGTTACGGTGAAGAAGGCGGTTCCCGGCGGCGACGTCAAGCCCGGCACGGTGGCCAAGGGCGTGGTGGTGCGGACCAAGAAGGCGGTGAAGCGCCTGGACGGCACCTCCATCCGTTTCGACTCCAACGCCATTGTCCTGGTGGACGCCGAGAAGAATCCCCGCGGCACCCGCATTTTCGGCCCGGTGGCGCGGGAGTTGCGGCAGGCGAATTTCATGAAAATTGTCTCCCTGGCTCCGGAAGTGGTGTGAATTTCCCGGTTGCCGGCGGCAAAGGGCAAAAAGGCGAATAAATGGAAACTGTCAAGACCCGCATCCGTAAAAACGACATTGTCCAGGTGATGGCCGGTTCCGATGGCGGCAAGGTTGCCCCGGCCGACGTTGGCGAGCGCGGTATGCGCGGCAAGGTTTTGGAGATTGATCGCGCCGGCAATCGCGCCAAGGTTCAGGGCGTGCGGATGATTTACCGGCATTTGCCGCGTTCCAAGGATCCGGCCAAGCCGGGCGGAGGCCGCATCGAGAAGGAGGCGTTCGTCTCCCTTTCGGGCCTGATGCTGGTGTGCCCCAAGTGCGACGAGGCCACCCGCGCCGGCGTCCGCCTGGAAAAACAGGAGAGGGAGGGCGGGATTGTCAAGACCAGGCGGGTGCGCGTCTGCAAGAAGTGCGGCGCCGACATATTGGAGCGCGACTAGCGTCGCCGGCGTCCGCTTGCCGGCTTGGAGGGAAGCGTCGGTTGGAAATCGCCGCTGACAAAGGATAGGCAAACACATGACTTTTCGTCTTTTGGAAAAATACCGGAAGGAAGTGTTGCCGGCCATGCAGGGCGAGTTTGGCCGCAAAAACCCGCACGACCTTCCAAAATTGGACAAGATATGCCTCAACATGGGGGTCGGCAAGGCCATTGACGACTCGAAAATCCTGGACGAGGCGGTCAAGACCATGACGATTATCGCCGGACAGGCGGCGGTGGTCACCAAGGCCAGGGTGTCGGTGTCCAACTTCCGCTTGCGCCAAGGCTACAAGATCGGCTGCCGGGTCACCCTCCGGGGCGCCATGATGTATGAGTTTTTTGATCGGCTGATCGCCACCGCCATCCCCCGCATCCGCGATTTCCGGGGCGTATCGAAAAAAGCTTTCGACAAGGCCGGCAATTACGCCCTGGGCATTGAGGAGGTGACGATTTTCCCCGAGGTCGACGCGGATCGCCTGACCCACCCGCTGGGCATGGACGTCGCCTTCGTCATTAAAAATTCCCGCGGGCGCGAGGAAAGCCAGAAATTCCTGAAGTTGATGGGTATGCCGTTCGCGGAATAAATTGGAGATTGAGACGTGGCGAAAACATCCTGGATTGTGAAATGCAACCGTCCCCCTAAATTCAAGACGCGCGCCTATACCCGGTGCCAGCTTTGCGGCCGCGCCCGGGCGGTTTATAAAAAATTCCAGATTTGCCGCATTTGCCTCCGGAACCTCGCGAACCGGGGCGAGATTCCCGGCATGAGAAAGTCCAGTTGGTAGTTTTCCCGCCTCCCTTCCGGCTTTCCCGGAAGAGCCGCGGGCGTGTTTGCCGGCGCCGCCGGAGGCAAGAGAATCGTACGGCCGCCAAGACTGGTTTGGCCGCCGATCCGCGAAAAGGACAGCCTTATGAGCATGACCGATCCCGTGGCCGACATGTTGACCCGCATCCGCAACGCCAACAGTTTGATGCGGGACGAAGTCAGCATGCCTTCCACCGCCATCAAGATAAACATTGCCGAGGTTCTGCGGCGGGAAGGGTTCATCAAGAGCTTCGACATCATCACCCGGCCCTTGCAGAACGAGCTGAAAATCCAGCTTAAATACGGCCCCGAGGGGGAAAAGGTCATTCGCGCGGTTTCCCGCACCTCCAAGCCGGGCTGCCGCGTTTACCGCGGATATGAGGAATTGCCCCAGATCCTGAGCGGCCAGGGCATTACGGTGGTATCCACCAACCAGGGGGTGTTCTCGGATCGGGAATGCCGGGAGAGGAAGGTGGGCGGCGAGATTTTGTGTACGGTTTATTGACGCCCTTGGGGATGCGCTGGATTGCCGGAAGCCGTGTTTGATCCGGTTGGGACGCGTTTCACGGCCGCTATGTTGCCAGTTAGGATGAATACATGTCGCGCGTAGGAAAAAAACCTGTTTCGGTGCCGGTCGGCGTAACCGTCAAGGTTCCTGCCGAGGAGATCGTTGTCAATGGACCCAAGGGAGAGCTTCGCCAGAGGCTGACGCCGGGGGTCAGGGTGGCGGTTGGGGAGAAGGAGGTGCTCGTCACCCGCGAATCCGACTCCAAACAACACCGGGCCCTGCATGGGTTGTATCGGGCGCTGATCCAGAACATGGTGCTTGGCGTGACCAATGGCTATGAGAAGCGTCTGCGCATTCTCGGCACCGGCTATCGGGTCGAATTGAAGGGGAGGGTTTTCTCCATCGTGGCCGGTTTCTCCCATCCCGTCGATTACCCCATCCCGGCCGGGATTGAGATCGAGGTTCCCAAGGCCACCAGCCGCGAATACATGGACTTCATCGTCCGCGGCATCGACAAACAGCTGGTTGGCGAGGTGGCGGCCCAGATTCGCCGCGTCCGTCCGCCGGATATCTACCAGGGCAAGGGAATCCGCTATTCCGACGAGCATGTCCGCCGTCTGGAAGGCAAGTCGTTTGGAGCCGGCGGCAAGTAGGATCGGGGGGTGTTGGCCGGGTCGTCCGCCAAGTTTCCGGCGGTGCGCCAAAGATAACGTCGGTTCCGGGAGAAAAGGCATATGGAACGGATTTTGAAGAAACGTCTTGATTTGGCCCGCCGCCATCTGCGTCTGCGGCGGAAGATCAAGGGGTCGGCCGAACGGCCGCGCCTTGCGGTTTATCGGAGCCTTCGGCATATTTCCGTCCAGTTTGTGGATGACGCGGTTGGCCGGACCTTGTTGGCGCTGTCCACCTGCTCGGCCGATTTTCCCAAGGGGACTTACGGCGGCAACGTCAAGGCGGCCGAGACGCTAGGCGGCCTGGCGGCGGAAAAGGCCAGGGCCGCCGGCATCAAGGCGGTGGTCTTCGACCATGGCGGGCGCAAATACCATGGGCGGATCAAGGCGTTGGCGGAGGCGGTTCGCAAGGGCGGCTTGAAATTCTAACGATGGGGAGTTACTAGGCATGGCTGACAACAGCGACAACAAGGCGGGCGAGTCTTCCTCCGGAAGTGGACGCGGCGATGGCGCCCCTAGGCGTTCGCGCGGCGGCACGCGCGTTGGCGGCGGCGATGGCGGCCGGGGCGGCGCGAACCGCGGCGATGCTGGCGGCGGCGGCCGGGGCGGCCGTGGCGGTCGCGGCGATACCATGCGCCGGGGCGGGCGCGGCCGGAAGGATCGCTCGGAGGATTCGCGCGAGCGCGAATTCCAGGAAACCCTGATCAGCGTTTACCGTTGTTCCGCCACCGTCAAGGGCGGGCGCCGCCTTAGTTTCGGCTCGCTGGTCTGCGTTGGCGATGGCCGGGGCCGGGTCGGCATCGGCTACGGCAAGGCCAAGGAGGTCCCCGGCGCCTTCCAAAAGGCGATCAAAGCCGGTCGCCGGGCCTTGAAACGTTTCACCATCGCCACCGGCGGCACCATCCCCCACCAGATTAAAGGGCGGTTCGGCGCTTCCCAGGTGGTGCTTATTCCCGCCATGCCGGGCACCGGGGTCATTGCCGGCATGGCGGTCAAGGCCATCCTGGAGGCCGGCGGCCTGACCAATGTTCTTACCAAGGTGTATGGCTCCACCAATACCCGCAATGTGGTCAAGGCGGTCATGGATGCGCTGGAGAAATTGCGCAGCCGGGAAATGACCGACACCCTTCGCGGCCTTGCCAAGTCTGAACCGGTTACTGCCTAGGTTAGGAAGATGCCATGAATTTGAGCGATGTTTTCCATGCCGTCAAGGCGCACAAGCGCCGCCACCGGGTAGGCCGCGGCGCCGGCTCCGGTTCGGGGAAGACGGCCGGGCGCGGCCAGAAAGGCTTGGGCTCCCGCACCGGCGCCAATTACCTTCGCGGGTACATTGGCGGCCAGACCCAGTTGAAGGAGCGTCTGCCCAAGGTGGGCTTCAACAACGCGGTCCATGCGCTGGTTTACCGACCGCTCAATTTGGCTTTCCTGAACGAGAATTTCGCGGACGGCGACACGGTTGACTTCAAATCCCTCCGGGAACGCGGCTTCGGCCTGCGCCGGGGAGATTTGGTCAAGCTCCTCGGAGTGGGCGAAATCGGCAAAAGGCTTACGGTGAAGGTGAACGCGGTTTCCGCCGCGGCCAGGGCGAAGTTGGAAAAGGCCGGCGGAAGCGTTGAACTCGTGCCTATCGCCCAAAAGGCGGACAAGGTCAAGACCAATGTTTGATATTCTGGCAAGAATCCTTAATGTCAGGGAACTGCGCGTCAAGCTTGGCATTACCTTTCTTTTGCTTATTGTCTTCCGCCTTGGCTCCTTCATCCCGACCCCTGGGGTGAACGTCAAGTCCATCACGGATTACGTCGCCAGCGCCCAGGGCGCGGTCGGCGCGGTATTGAGCATGGCCGACATGTTTACTGGCGGCGCCTTGTCGTCGATGGCCATTTTCGGCCTCGGCATCATGCCCTACATCACCGCCTCCATCATTTTTCAACTGCTGACCGCCATTGTCCCGGCCTTGTCGCGCATTGCGCACGAGGGGCCGACCGGCCGGAAAAAAATCGCCCAGTATGTCCGCGTCGCCACGGTTTTCCTCTGCCTGATCCAGGCGTCCATGCTGGCCTATGGCCTGTCGTCCGCCTCGGTTGCCGGCGAGGTCGGCTCCTTTGTCGCCGAGGGCGTGGGGACTTGGGAGTTTTTCATTTACATCGTCCTCTCCCTAACGGTCGGGACCATGTTCCTGATGTGGCTGGGCGAGCAGATTGACGAATTCGGCATCGGCAACGGCATTTCCTTGATCATCATGGTCGGCATTCTGTCCCGCATCCCCAGGGCCATTGCCAGGCTGATGTCAGGCGTCGATCCGGCCAATTCCGGCGGTTCGCTGTCGCTGGGCGAGGTGGTTGTCCTGTTGCTCCTCTTTGTCGGCATGACCCTGGCCGTGGTGCTGATCACCTTGGGCACCAGGCGGGTGCCGGTCATGCAGGCCAAGGCGGTGCGCGGCCGCAAAACCTACGGCGGACAGCGCCAGTTCCTTCCCCTCAAAGTCAACCAGGCCAACGTGATCCCCATCATTTTCGGCCAGGCCATCATGCAGGTGGTGGCGGGCGGGGCCAGCATGATCCTGGGGCCGTGGGCGGTCTTCATGAGCCCGGGCTCCTTCTGGTATACGGTTTTCTATATCGTCCTCATCCTGTTCTTCTGCTATTTCTATACCGCGATCCAATTCAACCCAAACGAGATAGCGGATAATCTGAAGCAAGGCGGCATGTATATCCCCGGCATCCGCCCAGGCAAGCGGACTGCCGATCACCTGAGCGGCATCATGAGCCGCATCGCCTTGGCCGGCGGGGCGTTTCTGGCCATAATCGCGGTGGCGCCGCAGTTCATCAGCCAATACATGGGCGTTGACTACGACATCAGCGGCCTGTTGGGCGGTACCGGCCTGTTGATTGTGGTTGGCGTGGCGCTGGATGTGGTGCAAAAGGTCGAGAGCTATCTGTTGATGCGCAATTACGAGGGCTTTGGCATTGCCGGCGGCAGGATAAAGGGCCGCCGCGGTTGAGCCCGGGAGCCAGGGTTCCAAGCGGCATGGGCGGGGCGAGGGCGACAAGGCGAGACATGACTGAGAATATAATTCTGAAGTCGCCGGCCCAGATCGCGAAAATGCGGGAAGCCGGCAGGATTGTCGCTCAGGCCCTGAAGTTGGTGGGAGAGTTGGCTGCCCCCGGCATCTCCACTCTTGAGCTTGACAGGGCGGTTGAGGATTTGATAATTGCGGCGGGCGGAATCCCGACGTTTAAGGATTATCCGGCTTCCACGCCAGGCGTACCGGCTTTTCCGGCCTCGATTTGCGCCTCGGTGAATGAGCAGGTGGTGCACGGGATACCGGATACGCGGCAATTGCGGGAAGGCGACATAATTTCCATTGATGTGGGCGTGCACTTGGGCGGTTGGTGCGCAGATGCGGCCCGGACCTTCCCGATCGGAAAAATTGGCCGCAAGGCGGCGAGATTGCTTGAGGTTACCGAGCGCGCGTTGTTCCAGGGCATCTCCTTCGCCAAGCCGGGGATGCGGCTTCGGGATGTTTCGGCGGCGGTGCAGCGGGAGGTGGAGGCGGCCGGTATGTCGGTGGTCAGACAGTTTGTCGGCCACGGCATCGGCAGGGATATGCACGAGGCGCCGCAGATCCCGAATTATGTTTGCGGTCCGGGCGAAAAGTTGGACGGCGCCTTCCCTGACTGCGTCTTGGCGGCGGGGATGGTTCTGGCCATTGAGCCGATGGTGAACCTTGGCGGCTTCGAGGTTTTGACCGACAAGGGGAACGGTTGGACGGTTTATACGCGGGATCGCGCCTGGTCGGCGCATTTTGAGCATACGGTGGCGTTGACGCCGAACGGGCCGCAAATATTGACGGAGTTGTGACGTAATGGCGAAAGAGGAGTCGATCAGCGTCCAGGCTGTGGTGCGCGAAGCTTTGCCGAACGCGCAATTCCGCGTTGAATTGGACTCGGGCCATTTGATTCTCGCCCATATAAGCGGAAAAATGCGGCAAAATTTCATTCGCATACTGCCTGGCGACAAGGTGACGGTGGAGTTGTCGCCTTACGACCTCAAACGCGGCAGGATAACCTACCGCGGCTGATGCGGTCATATTTGGAGGAAACAAGATGAAAGTGACGCCGTCCATCCGCAAGCGTTGCGAGAACTGCAAAATGATCCGCCGCAAAGGCGTTTTGCGCATTATTTGCAAGACCAACCCCCGGCACAAGATGCGCCAGGGTTGATTCCGGCTTGGATTTTTCCCGGTTTTGAGTGAGGGCAGGAGGAGACGGAAAGTGCCAAGAATTCTTGGGGTTGACATTCCTAACGACAAGGTGGTGGAGGTGGCGCTGACCTATCTGTATGGCGTTGGCGCCGCCACCGCCGCCAAAATAACGGCCGAGGTCGGCATCAAGCCCGGGCTCAGGGCCAAGAACCTCACTGACGACGAGCTGGGCCGCATAGCCAGCCTTCTTGACAAGGGCTATGTGGTGGAGGGACAGTTGCGCCGCCAGATGGCGCAGAATCTCCAGCGCCTCAAGAAGATCGGCTGCTACCGCGGCATCCGCCACGGCCGCGGCTTGCCGGTGCGGGGACAGCGCACCCGGACCAATGCCCGCACCCGCAAGGGCAAAAAGAAGACCGTGGCGGTCAAAAAGTCCGTTAAGGCGATGCGCTAAACCGATACGCCTGGCCTTGGCCGGTTGTTCATAGGGATTACGTGGAGACGCAGAATGGCAAAACGCTATCGCAAGAAAAAGGTCAAGAAATCGGTGGCCAAGGGAGTGGCCCATATCAAGGCCACTTTCAACAACACCATCATAACCATCACCGATATATACGGCAATACCTTGGTGTGGGCGTCGGCCGGGACCTCCGGTTTCCAGAACAGCCGCAAATCAACACCTTTCGCGGCCCAAAAGACGGCGGAGACGGCGGCTGAGAAAGCTTTGAAGCTGGGCATGCGCGAGATGGAGGTGTTGGTCAAGGGACCGGGCGGCGGGCGTGAAAGCGCCATCCGCGGCCTCCAGGCCGCCGGCGTCGCCATCAAGGCCATTGAGGACGTTACTCCCTTGCCCCATAACGGTTGCCGTCCCCGGAAGCGCCGGAGGGTGTGATTGGCGCAACGCGGCGGCTTGGCGTTGTTTTTGGCTATTTGTGCCTACCGGCGGCAATGGGCTGGAAACGGCTGGTTCAAGGCCGTGAAGAAGTCTACCACCGGGAAAAGGAGCATATATGCGCATACGCTGGAAGGGGTTCGAGCTTCCGACGCGTGTGGTGATGGATGCCGAATCGGCTACCAACACCTATGGCAAGTTCACGGTCGAACCGTTTGAACGGGGGTTTGGCGTCACCATTGGCAATTCTCTGCGCCGCGTGTTGCTAAGCTCGCTGGAAGGCGTGGCGCCGATTTCCCTGCGCCTGGAAGGCGCCATGCACGAGTTTGCGGCCATTCCGGGCATAGTCGAGGATGTCATTGACATCGCCTTGAACGTCAAGGAAATGTTGATAACCTACGAGGGGGACGACCCGGAAACGCTTTCCATCGCCAAGACCGGCCCCGGGCCAATCACCGCCGGCGATTTTACCGCCCCGCTGGGGGTGAAGATCGTCAACAAGAAGCTTAAAATCGCCACTGTCCAGGGAACCAACACGGTTTTCAAGGCCGAGGTCGAATTTCGCAAGGGCAGGGGCTATGTGCGTTCCGAGGATTTCCCCTGGAGCGCCCAGGACATGATCGGGATCATTCCGCTGGACGCGTCTTTTTCCCCGGTGCGCCGGGCTCGCTGGCGAGTGGTCGAGACCCGTGTATCCAAGGTTACCGATTATGATCGCTTGATCCTGGAAATCTGGACCGACGGGACCATCCGTCCGGATCAGGCCCTTATCGAGGCGTCGACCATCCTGAGGAAACATCTCAATCCTTTTGTCAAGTATTATGACCTGGGGAATGAAATCACCGCGAGCGATGTCCGCGAGGCCAAGGAAAAGATCGAGGAAAAGACGCCCGAGGCCGCGTCGGCCGTGTCCGAAAAGCTTTCCCAGCCGGTGTCGGTGCTCGAGCCGTCGGTCAGGGCCGCCAATTGCCTGGCCGCCGAGGGGATTAAGACGATTCAGGATCTGGTTTCCCATAACGAGCAGGATATGCTTCAGGTCAGGAATTTCGGCAAGACCAGCCTGAAGGAGATTAAGCAAAAACTTTCCGAGCTTGGTCTGTCTTTCGGCATGGGCGAGAAATAAACGGCCGGATTGGCCGTTCCGGGATGTGCCTGGATTCGGCGTTCTATGGATAATGGTCAGTTTACGGGGTTGAGAGATGAGACATTTGAATCGCGGGCGCAAACTTAACCGTACTTCCAGCCACCGCAAGGCGTTGTACCGCAACCTGGCGGCGGCCCTGATCCGTTCCGGCCGCATCGTCACCACCCCGGCCAAGGCCAAGGAGGCCCGTCCCTTCGCCGAGCGGCTGATAACTCTGGCCAAGCGTGGCCCGGAGGATCTGGCCGCCCGCCGCCGGGCCATCCGCCTGTTGCATGATCCCTCCCTGGTGGCCTTGCTGTTCAAGGAAATCGGCCTGCGCTACAAGGATCGTCAAGGCGGCTATACCCGCATTTTGCATCTTTCCCGCACCCGGGTGGGCGACGGGGCGCGGCAGGTATTGTTTGAACTGGTCGAGGGCGGCCAGCCCGAATCGCAAAAACCCCAGCCCGCCAAGGCGACTGTGGCCGACCAACCGGCCTCTTCGCCCGAGGCGCCGGCCGATATCCAGGCCGAGGCCGAACCGACCCCAATTCCGACTGAAGCGGAGCAACCCGCAACGCCGGAGGCGGCTAGCGAAAACAAACCCGCTGAATGAGGGAGGTTGCCTTAACCCCCGGTCTTAATTTTCCTGGCCAATAGATGGAGCGTCGGTGGTTTTGGCGTCTCGTCTGCGCCAAGGCGACATGCCTCCCGGCGGAAAATCTCCTCCGCCATCTCCGGCGGCGACGTGTCGACCCTGGGTGACCTGCCCCGACTGCGCGGCTAGTGGCAGGCGATCAACCGCTACATCGCCAGGGAGAAGGTCGCCCTGCTCGATCTCACCCGGAACCTCAACCGGGAGGCGGACGATATGGTGAACCTCAAGGAACCCGGCCTTATCCCCAAACTCGAAAACGCGATCGCCACCGCGACCGCCCGCGAGACCGCCGCCACCCTCGGGACCGTCAACTTCACCTGTCCCAACCACACGGCGGTCATTTCCGACGCCAGCGGCGGCGGTATACGCTTCAATGGCGGCACTGGCGGCGACGTGACGGTGAGCGTCCGCGAAATGTCGGACGCCCAATCGACCAGCGGCGGCGGCAAGGGCACGCTCCGGGTTTTCCTGTCGGGCCGCCAGGTGTGGTGGCTTGGCGACTGCGGCAACATCGACGCCGAGGCGGCGCGCAAACTGGATTTGTGCAGCAGTTGCCTCAGGCAGGGAATAGAACAGCAGAAGAACCTGCGGCGTCAGATCGACGAGGCGGTGAGGGGAGTCGTCGCCGTGAGCAAGGCCGAGCTTGAGCGGGAAATCGCCGCCGTAAAGACCCAGGCCGAAAACGCGGCTCAGAAGGCGGATTTTCCGCCCTGCACGGGCCATGACCGCCTTCGCCCGTTGCCTGTACTGTACCACGGGCGGGGTGTGTCCCGCGATGCGGATGCGGTCAAAAGATGGCTGGAGCTGGCGGCCGCCAAGGGCGATGCGTCCGCTTCCGCCGCCTTGCGGGAGGCGTTTTAGGGGAGGAGCGTAATGTTGCCGGAAAAGGCCGGAGTTTTCGCGAGGCGTCTAAAGGTGTGGCGTCATGTTTTGGCGGCGCTGGCGCTGTCGGCGGCGTTTTTTCCCGAAGCCGGGGCTGTTGGCCGCGCCATCCGTCCGTCTCCTGTATGGGAGTCGGACGGGATTGGCGATCCCTGGCTGTGGCCTGAGGACGATGATGACGCGTTCCTGCCTCCCGGGAAGGGGGAGTATGAGCGGGCGATGCGGGAAGGCGACGCGCATCTGGCGGCCGGCCGATATAGGGAGGCGGAAGGCGCCTATAGGAAGGCGCTGTCGGCGGCTGGCTATGCCGATGACGCGGCGGCGAAGCGCAAATTGGATGAGGCTGTGGAGAAGCGCGAGGCGGAATTGCGGGAGCGTGAAGAGGCGCTGCGGAAGCGAGAGGCCGCTGTTGCCGAGGAAGAGAAGAAGCGGAAGGAGAAGGAGGAGCTGGCCGCTGCCGCGGCGCAGTCCAGGCCGGAGACCCTTCAATTGGCGCTTCCTGGCGGGGCGCCGCTTGAATTCAGGTTGATTCCGGCCGGGACGTTCCTGATGGGATCGCCGGCGTCCGAGGCGGAACGCGATGACAACGAGGTTCAGCACGAGGTGACGCTGACGAAGGCGTTTTATATGGGCATATACGAGGTGACGCAAGCGCAGTGGCGGGCGGTGATGGGGAACAATCCGAGCCGTTTCAAGGGAGATCGCCGGCCGGTGGAGAGCGTGTCGTGGGAAGACGCGACGGCGTTTTGCCGTAAGGCGTCGGAGTTGACGGGGAGGAAACTCCGGCTGCCGACCGAGGCGGAATGGGAATACGCCTGCCGGGCGGGAACGAGGACGGTGTTCAATACGGGGGACACAATAAATACGGATCAGGCGAAC
>JAISYD010000102.1 GCA_031270145.1 Planctomycetota bacterium | reverse complement strand
CAACAAGAGCGTCTCGCTCCTGTTCATGTAGCGGCCTGGCCGCGGCGCGGAAGACATTGCCAAGGGCGAACCGGAGAGACGGATTCGGCGTCGATCCGCCGGGGCGCCGCCATTCGGGGGCGGGAGCGCATCCCGCCGCCCGCTGAAAGGGAAAGCGAGGGACAGCGTGGCCATACTCAAGGTGGGAAAGCGCGAAGGCGCGGGAAAATACCGGGCCTTCGCCATCCGCAAGGCCGGGGGCGTGCCGGGCGTGGTGTACGGCAAAAGCCTGGGGCAAAACCTGAACGTCGTCGTCAACCTCAAGGAGTTGGCCATCCTGCTGAAGTCGGCGGCGCGCATCATCGATCTGGACGTGGATGGCAACATCCTGCATGTCCTGATCAAGGCGGTGCAGCACGGCGTCTACGAGCACGAGGTGCTCCATGTCGATTTCCGGGCCATCAGCGCCAACGAGATCATCGAGGTCGAGCTGCCGATCGAGCTGCGGGGCGAGGCCGCCGGCTTGGCCGTAGGCGGCATGCTGGAACAGAACCTGCACCAGGTTTCCGCCCGCTGCCTGCCCAAGGATCTGCCGGAAAAGGTGTTGGTCGATGTTTCGGCCCTGGAGATTGGCGGCATCCTCTACGCCCGGGAGCTTCCGGCCCTGCCCGGCGTCGAATACGTCTTCCACGGCAATCCGGCTGTGGTGAGTTGCCATCATCCGAGGGGCGAGGAGGAGGTCAAGACCGAGGCGGCGGAGGGCGAGACGCCGGCCATCCCGGAAGTCATCGGCGAGAAGGAGCGCGAGGCCAAAGCCAAGGAGCAGGAGAAATAACGGGCTTCCCCGATGCTCATCCGGAGATTCGGTCGTGAGGGTGGTCGTGGGCTTGGGCAATCCGGGCGACGAATACGGGCGGACCCGCCACAACCTCGGCTGGCTGGCCCTGGAAGCCGTGGCCAGGGTCTTCGGGGCCGGAAACTTCCGCCGCGAACGCCAGGTGGAGGCGGCCGAGGCTTTCTGGTCAGGGGAAAAGGTCTATCTCCTCAAGCCCCTGGCCTATATGAACCGCTCCGGCCAGGCTCTGGCCTCGTGGCTGGGCTCCTTCCGGGAGGTTCGGGATGAGATCCGCCGGAGGGGCGTAACCCCGTCCGAAGGCGCGGCCGGGGCGGCGGGCAAAATCGGCAAGGCGGAGGCCGGCGAGGCCGAATGCCTCTGGCCGGGCCTGTTGATCCTGGCCGATGACGTCAATCTGCCGCTGGGCCGACTCCGGCTTCGGCCGTCCGGCTCGGCCGGCGGCCATAATGGGTTGCTGGACGTTGAAAAAGCGCTGGGCGGGCATGGCTATCCCCGTCTCCGGCTGGGCGTGGGCGCCCCGCCGGGGCGCGTGGATCGGGCTGATTATGTCCTCGGGCGCTTTTCCCGGGAGGAAATGCCGGCGGCGCTGCGGGCGGCGGATCGGGCGGCGGCGGCGGTTGGCGACTGGATCGCCTTGGGCCTGGACGCGGCTCGGGACGCCCACAACGGCCCGGATCCGGGCGCGGCGGGCGGTTGATTCGGGTTTGGGCGCCTGATGCTTTTTACCGTTTAAGGCGGTTTTTCCGCGGGAGGGAAGGGATGTGAGCAAATTGTATGAAGCGATGTTCGTGGTCGACAGCGCCAAGACCAAGGAGGACTACGGCAAAATTGAGGCCGAGTGCCTGGGTTGCCTCACCAGGCACGGCGCCGCGATCGTCAAGGCGGTCAAATGGGATGATCGCAAGCTGGCCTACGACATCCGGAAAGTGCGGCGCGGGACCTTCATCCTGGCGCATTTCAACGCCCCTTCCGAGGCCATCGCCAGGATTGAGCGCCAATGCGCCTTGAATGAAAACATTCTCCGCGTCCTCATTCTGGTGGACGAGGACGGCGTCGAGGTCACGACCTTCTCGATCAAGGAGAGGGATGCCGAGAGACCGGGCGAAAATCCCGTCTGACGGCTTGTTTTCAATGGCGGAAATTTAACGATAGGAGACAAACTTGGCTGGATTCAACAAAGTGTTGCTCATCGGCAATCTTACCCGGGATCCCGAGCTTCGCTACACCCCGCAGGGCACCGCGGTGGCGGATCTCAGGATCGCCGTCACCACCGTCCGGGGCAAGAGCGGCGCCGAGCGCAAGGAGGAAACGCTGTTCATCGACTGTACCGTCTGGGAGCGCCAAGCCGAGACCTGCAGCGAATACCTCTCCAAGGGCCGGTCGGTCCTGGTCGAGGGGCGGCTGATCGAGGATCAGTGGCAGGACAAGGAGACCGGCGAGCGCCGCAGCCGCATCAAGGTGTACGTCCAGAGCGTGCAGTTCCTGGGCGGGCGCGACGGCGCTCCCAGCGGGCGCTTCGACGCCGGCGCGAGCGACCGCTTCGACGCCTCGGCCAAGGATGACCGCGCCGCCTCCCGGCGGACCCCGGCGAAGCCGGGCGAGGCGCGGCCGGCGCCGGCCCGGAGTCAGCCGGACGACGCCTTCGGCGCCGCTTCCGCCGGCGGCCGGGACGCCGGGCCGGGCGGCGACGACATCCCCTTCTGACCCTTCCCTTCGGCGGGCCGGTTTTTCAGTCATTGACGCACGGGAGAAAACGTGAATCCGAATTACGGCAAGGACAAGGATGATTTCCACATGGTCGGCGGGCGCTGCCGCTATTGCGCCAAGAACGCGCCGGCCGTGGTCGACTACAAGGACATCAACACCCTGCAGAAGTTCATGAGCCCGCAGGGCAAGCTTTTTGACCGCAAACGCCTCGGCAACTGCGCCAAGCACCAGCGCGCCATCGCCCGGGCCGTCAAGCGCGCCCGTTTTCTCGCGCTTTTGCGCTATAGCGGGAAGCAGTAGCGGAGGGTGGTTGTCGGGTGGTGCTGCGGGTTGGTCCGGCGGATGATTGACGGAGGCGCGACATGCCGATGAAATTGTTGTTGAGCGACGATGTGAAGGATTTGGGCCTGGCCGGCGAGGTGGTGTCGGTCGCCAATGGCTATGGCCGCAACTATCTCCTGCCCCGCCGCCTGGCGGTGGAGGTGACGCCGGAGAATCTGCGGCGGATCGACGAATTGAAGCGGATGCGGAAAATCCGGGAAATGAACCGGGTGAAGGATCTCCGCAAGGCGGCCGAACGGATCGCCGCCCTTGACGTCACCGTCAAGGAGCGGGTGTCCGACAACGACGTCCTCTATGGCTCGGTCGGCGCCCGCCAGCTCCTGGCTTCGCTGGCGGCCGAGGGCATCCAGGTCGAGGAGGCCATGATCCGCCTGGACGAGCCGATCAAGACCTTGGGCGTGCACCGGGTGAAAATCCGGCTGCATTCCGAGGTCGAGGCCGAACTCAAGGTCTGGGTGGTCGGCATCAAGGACAACGCCCCGGTGGAATGAGCCGGTCAAGGCGGGCGCGGCGGGGACGCCCGGCCTTTCCAGGCCGGGCGTCCCGTTCATTTCCCCTCCCCGTCCCTCGCCCCGCTTCCTTTCCATCCCGAAATTCCCTTCAGCGGCCGCCCGGGAAAATCCGATGAAACATGACGCCGGCGCCTGCGGGCTCCTGGCCGAGGTGTTCCGGCCGATTCCGGAACGACGGAGGCGGAAAAGAAAGGGGGCGGACGTGTCAACTTTAAGCCGGAACAAGCAGGCGGCCATAACGGAGTTTCTCGGCTATCTCGCCAACGAGCGCAACATGTCGGGGCACACGGTCAGGAACTACGGGGTGGACTTGTCGCAGTTCGTGGAATACCTCTCCGAAATCGGCAGGCTGGACGACTTCCCCGCCGCCGTCGATCACCTGCTGATCCGCTCCTTTATGGCGGCCCTGGGCGGCCGGGGCGCTTCCCGGCAGACCGTGGCGCGGAAAATCGCGGCCATGCGCAGTTTCTACAAATTCCTGCAGCGGCGCGGCCAAGTCGAGGTCAACCCGGCCCGCGTGGTTCGTACCCCGAAACTCGAAAAGAAAATCCCCACCTTCCTCACTATCGAAATGATGGAGCGGCTGCTCGCCCAACCCGGCAAGGGAACCTTCGCCGGCAGCCGGGATCTCGCCATCCTGGAGCTGATTTATTCCGCCGGCCTGCGCTCCTTCGAGCTAGTCGGCTTGAACCGCGACGACATGGACATGGAACGCCACCTGTTGCGACTGCGGGGCAAGGGCATGAAGGAGCGGATCAACCCCATCGGCCGCTACGCCGTCGAGGCGTTGACCGCCTATCTCCATTTCAGGGGCGAGTTCAGAGGTCGGCATTCCGCCGATCCGGTCGCCGTTTTCCTGAATTTCCGCGGCCAGCGGCTCACCACCCGCTCGGTTCGGCGCATGATTACCCACTACGCCGCCCAGGCCGGGTTGCCGGGCGAGGTGTCGCCGCATACCCTGCGCCATTCATTCGCCACCCACTTGCTCCAGCGCGGGGCCGATCTTCGGGTGGTGCAGGAATTGCTGGGCCACGAGAACATTTCGACCACCCAAATCTACACCCACATAACCGCCGCCGAGATGCGCCGGATTTACGCGGCCAGCCATCCCCGGGCCGAAAGCCAGATCGACGACGCGCCAGCGCTGGAGGGCGCCGTCCTCGATCCCCTGGCGGCCAAAACCGCCTGAGGCGGCGCGCGGCGGTTGGAGGCCGGCCAGGTTTGGGAGGCTTGGAACCGCGGTTTCAAGCCCCTTTTGCCGGGCATGCCGCCAGCCCGTTTTGCCAAAGGCCCTTGCCTTTGGCGCGGCGAAGGCGATAATCATGATGCCGATGATGGTTGAATTTCCGCTATTCCGGGATTCCAAGGCATGAATTCAAAACAAAAGGCTTTGATCTGGCTTCCCGGCCCGGACGGGCTGCCCTCGCTTGGAGAAGCGGGCGTCTCGCGCCTGGAGCGGGAGGCGCCCGCCTTCGCCTGGAAGCGGGTTGCCGACAAGGACGGCTTCCTGGCGGAGCTCCCCGGCGCCGTCGTCGCCCTGACTTGGCGTTTCCGGCGGGACTGGCTGGCCTCCGCCCCCGATCTCAGGCTGGTCTCCACCCCGGCGGCGGGGCGGGAGTGGCTGGAAATCCGCTCCGGCCCAGGCTTGACGGTGTGGTTTGGCGGTTTCCACGGGATATTCATGGCCGAGACCGTGGCCGGATTGATTCTCGCCTTTGTCCGCGGCATCAAGGCCAGCATTGACTGCGCGGCTAGAGGGGAGGCCTGGCCCAGGAAGAATGTGCACTCCCTGATGCGCCCGCTCCGGGGCGCCCGGGTGGTGATCCTGGGCTTCGGCCGGGTCGGCAAATGGATCGGCAGGTTGCTCAAGCCGTTCGGGGTCGGGCTGGCGGGAGTGAACCGGAGCGATTTTTCCCGGCCAAGCTACTTCGACGCCGGAGACGCCGTTCATCCCCTGGAGCGCCTGGACGATTTGCTCCCAACGGCGGATCACCTGGTCCTGGCCCTGCCGAACGACGCCGGATCGGATCGGATCATGGACGCCAGGCGGCTTGCCCTGCTCCCCCGAAACGCCTACATCTACAATATCGGCCGCGGCAACGCCATCGATCAGCCGGCGCTCGTCGCCAGCCTGGAGAGCGGAGCCTTGGCCGGGGCCGGGCTGGATGTTTTCGAGTTGGAGCCGCTCCCGGCCGACGATCCCATCCTGCGGGCGCCCAACCTTATCGCGCTTCCCCATGTGTCGGCTTTTGCGCCCGGCTACATGGACGCCTATCTGGACGAATTCCTGGAAAGGCTGCGGCGGGAGGGCGGCTCCGCTTTAGGAGAAGCGCAACCATGAAATCCATCCTGGTGATTCCCGACGGCGCCGCCGGCGATCCCTGCCCGGAAAGAGGCGGCAAAACCGCCCTGGAACTGGCGAACATCCCTGTCATGGACGCTCTCGCCAGGGAGGGCCGCCTGCTCCTCGCCGCCACCGTCCCGCCAAACATGCACCCCGGCTCCGACGTCGCCAATCTCGCGCTCCTGGGATACGATCCAAAAAACGGCTACACCGGACGCGCCGCCCTGGAGGCGGCGGCGATGGGGATCGAAATCCCGCCGGGCGACGCCGCCTTCCGCGCCAACCTAGTGACGGTGGACGACGGAATCATGGACGATTATTCGGCCGGCCATATCAGCGTCGACGAGGGGGCGGAGCTTATCCGGCTGTTGAACCGGGATCTGGGCATCGCCGGGGTCAAGCTTTTCCCCGGCGTCGGCTACCGCCACCTCTGCCTCATGGAATCGGTGGGGACCGGCCTGCCGGAATGCACCCCCCCCCATGACATTATGGGGAGGAATATCGGCGAATTCATGCCCCGGGGTCAGTTTTCCTCCTGGGTGCTGGAAGTGGAGCGCGGCAGCCGAGAACTCCTGCCCGGCTACGAGGTCAACCGGAAACGCGAGGCCGAGGGGAAAAAGCCGGCCAACAGCCTCTGGCTCTGGGGCGGAGCCACCGCCATGACCTTGGACAACTTCGCCGCCAGCCGCCAGTTGGACTCGGCCGGCCTCATCACCGCCGTGGATCTTCTCCGCGGCATCGGCAAACTGGCCGGCATGGACATCATCGCCGTCCCCGGCGCCACCGGCTATCTCGACACCAATTTCGCCGGTAAGGGCCGGGCGGCGCTGGATTACATCTACCGGCACGATTTTGTCGCCGTCCATGTGGAGGCGCCGGACGAGGCTGGCCATAACGGGGATCTGGACGGGAAAATAAAGGCGCTGGAGGACATTGACCGGCATATCCTCGCCCCGCTCCGGGTCATGGCGAGGCATTTCGGCGATTGGCGCATCATGCTGGCGCCGGATCATCCCACCCCGGTCGCCCTCCGCAGCCACAACCGCCAGCCCATCCCCTGGCTGATCTGGGGGCCGGGCATCCAACCCAACGGCGCCGCCGCCTTCAGCGAAAAAGAGGCGGAGAGGGTCGGCGGCGGAGTGGCGGAGGCGAGGACATTGCTTCCCGAATTCATCAAAGGCTGAGGCGCCGGCGTTTTTTTCTTGCCTTACCCGCCCTTATCATGCATAATGGCGACACTATGCATTGCTTGGGGGGAACCATACCCAGCCAGGGCTGCGCGGACGGAGGAAAGCCGGGTTGGGCCGGAAGCGTGGAAGCGCAACGAAAGGAGATGCAATGAGCGCCGCGGCGACGACATCGACCGGCAGAGGCGGAAAATATCTCACCTTTGTCCTCAACAAGGAACAGTACGGCCTTGAGATCCTCAAGGTCAAGGAAATCCTCAGCCTTCTTCCCATCACTCCCATGCCGCAGGCCCCGCACTTCGTCAAGGGCGTCATCAACCTGCGCGGCAAGGTGATCCCGGTCATCGACACCCGCCTGAAATTCGGGATGGAGGAAATTGAGCATACCTCCGAGACCTGCATTATCGTCGTCGACGTTTCCGGCACTTGGATGGGCATGATTGTCGACACGGTGAAGGAGGTGATGGATATCCGCGACGAGCAAATCGAGGATCCGCCCCGCTTCAGCGCCGGTTCCGATCACGAGTCCATCCGCGGCCTGGGCAAGGTCGGCGATCAGGTGAAAATCCTTCTCAACATCGACAAGGTCATGGCCGACATGAACGTCACCTCCATGCCCTCGTTCGAGCTTTGAGGCGCCGGGGACGTCCGCCGCCAATATTCCGTTGAGGGCCGGGACATGGTCCGGGTTGCCCGGCTTTTTTTGGCATCGCCTGTATCCCGCCTGTTTGGGGTCGTCAAACCGGAAACGCCATTTGACTCCCGGCCCGCGCCCGCTACAATGTGAGCGCGGGTTTTTCCGGCCTTTTCCGCCGCGAGGGGCCGGCGGGGTTTTGACGGGGATGGCATGGGAGAGCGTTTTTACAGGTTTTCCCGTTGGTGCGTCAGGAACATGTTCAGTTGCCTTGGCGGACTCGAAGTGAAGGGAAGGGAAAACGTCCCGGCCGACGGACCCCTCATCCTGGCCGCCAACCATGCTTCCTATTTGGATCCCATGCTCCTGGGGGCGGCCTTGGACCGGAGCCTGCATTTCCTGGCCAGGCGCACGCTTTTCGATATTCCGGGCTTCGGCTGGCTGATTCGGCAAAACCAGGCTTTTCCCCTGGAGCGCGGGGGCGACAGCCGCGAGGCCATCAAGATTTTCGGCGATATTCTGGGACGGGGCAAGGCGGTGGTGGTTTTTCCCGAGGGGACCCGTTCCGCCGACGGGGTGATGGGCGAGGTGCGGCCGGGGATCGGGATGCTGGCGATCAGAAACCGGGCTCCAACGCTGCCGGCCTATATTTGGGGCACTTTTCAAAGCCTGCCGAGGGGCGGGATTTTGCCCCGTCCGCACCGCTTCAAGGTATTGCTGGGGACGCCTGTCAACTCCGGCGGCGGCGGAGGGAAGGCGGCGCGGCTTCGCTTGACGGAGGAGGTGGGCGCGGCCATCCGCAACCTGGAGCGGGAGGCTTGGCGGGGCGAGGCGGGCGCGCCGCCGAGATTGTTGGCGGCTTGGGGCGGCGGGGACGGGGGTGACGCATGACTATCCAGGAGCTTTGCCTGTGGATGGGCCGGGTCGGGGCCTCCGATCTGCACCTGAAGGACGGCCGCCCCCCGCTCGTCCGGATTGACGGCTGCATCAAACCCTTTGATCTGCCCAACCTGACCGGCAAGTATATCGAGGATTTGCTGACCCCGATCATGTCCAGTCAGCTCCTCAAGCAGTTCCATGAAACCTGCGAGGCGGATTTTTCCCATGCGCTCCCCGGCGAGGCCAGATTCAGGATCAATGTCTTCCGCCAGCGGGGCGAGACAGGGGCGGTCCTTCGGCACATCCCCATAAAAGTGCCGGTCACCGACGATTTCGACCTGCCGGACATCATGAACCGGATAGCCGATCACGAGAACGGCCTGGTGCTGGTCACCGGACCCACCGGCAGCGGCAAAACCACCACCCTGGCCTGCATGATTGAGCACATCAACCGCACCCGTCCCGTCCACATCATGACCATTGAGGACCCCATAGAATTTGTTTATGAGGATAAGATGGCCGCCATCAACCAGCGGGAACTGGGGATAGACACCATATCCCTGGACGCCGCCCTGAAGGCGGTGTTGCGCCAGGATCCCGACATCATCCTGATGGGCGAGCTGCGCGACCGCCAGACCATCGCCTTCGCCCTCACCGCCTCCGAGACCGGGCACCTGGTTTTCGGCACCCTCCACACCAACAGCGCGGTTCAGACCCTGGAGCGCATCCTGGACATGACGCCGCCGGAGGTGCGCGACGCCGTGCGGATACAGCTCTCGCGTCTGTTGCGGGGCATCGTCTGCCAGCGGCTGGTGGCCAGAATCGGCGGCGGGCGGCGGGCGGCCCAGGAGATACTGGTGTTGAACGACACCATCCAGCAGTTGCTGGCGGAAAACAAGCTTTGGGAGGTGGAGAAGGCGGTCGAGGAGGGGAGCTATTACGGCATGCAGACCTTCAACCAGTCCCTGGCCGCCATGGTGGCCCAGGGCCTGGTGACCAAGGAGACCGCCCTGTCCAGCTCCGACCGCCCCGGCGAGTTGGAACTCATCTTCAAGGGCATCCAGCGCGGCGCCGCCCCCTCCTTCAACGCCAGCCCGGGGGCGGCGCAACCGGAAGACGGCGGACAAAGGCGCAACGCCATAGCTTTCAAGCCGGACGCCTCCGCCGGGCGGTAAGGACCCGTCCCGGCGGGACATGGTTCAAGGGGAAACGGCATGGCATCCAAAATCTTTGATCGGGACTGGCTGGCCGACTGCGTCCTGCGTCTGGCTGACGCCATCGCGGCCAGGCGCGGCCTTGGGGGCGGCAAGGCGATTGTGGGCTTGCGCACCCGCGGGGCCATACTGGCCGATCGCCTGTGCGTCCTGCTGCGGGAACGGCATGGCCTGGACATCCCCATCGGCTATCTCGACGCCACCTTTTACCGGGATGATTTGCATCGGGGGGCGGGCTTGAAGCCGGTGCTGCCGTCCGAGCTCCCCTTCGATCTGAATGATCGGGACATCATCCTCGTGGACGACGTCCTCTGCACCGGCCGGAGCATCCGCGCCGCCATGGAGGCCATTTTCGATTACGGCCGGCCGGCCGGCATCGCGCTTTGCGTCATGATCGACCGGGGCGGACGCGAACTCCCCATCCACCCCGATTACCTCGGCGTCAAAATCGAGGTGTCCAAGGGGGGCTTCGTCCGGCTGAAACTGGCGGAGATCGATCCCCAGGGCGACGCCGTCTATGTCGTGGGGCCCGGCGAACCGGAACCATAACGCCGCCCGGGCCCGCCGCCTTCCGCAAAGGGACAAACCGATGCAATGGGTTCGGAAACATCTTCTGGGGCTGGAGGAGCTTTCGGCCGAGGAAATCAACTTCATCCTGGACCGGGCCGACTCCTTCAAGGAAATCTGCACCCGCCCCAACAAAAAGGTGCCGGCCCTTTCGGGCCGGACCATCATCAACATGTTTTTCGAGAACTCCACCCGCACCAACCTGTCCTTCCAGTTGGCGGCCCGCCGCCTGTCGGCCGACGTCCTGCTGTTCTCCAAGGCCGGCACCTCGGTCGCCAAGGGCGAGACCATGATCGACACCGCCCAAAACATCGAGGCCATGGGGGTGGACGTCATGGTGCTGCGCCACGGCGCCTCCGGGGCGCCCTGGAAGCTGGCCCGGTGCGTGTCCTGCGCCGTGGTGAACGCCGGCGACGGCCAGCACGAGCATCCGACCCAGGCGCTCCTCGACCTCTACACCATCCGCGAGGTGTGCGGCGGCATAGCCGGCCTGACCGTGGGCATCGTCGGCGACATCGCCCACAGCCGGGTGGCGCGCTCGAACATTTGGGGTCTGACCAAGCTGGGGGCGAGGGTCATGCTGATCGGGCCCACCACTCTCATACCCAGGGACATCGAGCGCATGGGCGTTTCCGGGGTCGAGGTCTGCCACGACATGGACCGGGCCGTCCGCGAATGCCGCGTCCTGAATATGTTGCGCATCCAGTTCGAGCGTCAGGGCGAGCGGCCGTTCCCGTCCATCCGCGAATACATCCAGATGTTCGGCCTTACCCGTGAGCGGCTCGCCAAAGGTCGCGAGGACTTGGTGGTCATGCATCCCGGCCCGGTCAACCGGGGGGTGGAAATTTCCCCCGAGGTGGCGGATGGTCCGCAGAGCGTCATCCTGCGCCAGGTGGCGAACGGGCTGGCGGTGCGCATGGCGGTTTTGCAGTTGGTGGCCGGGGTGGAATGACGGGCGGACCGGGGAAGGAATGGTTATGGCGTCCTTGATCGTGCGAAACGCGCATATTCTCGACCCCTCCGGGGGGGTGGACATCGCCGCCGGTTGTCTCGCGGTCCGCGACGGGTTGATCGCCTATGTGGGCGGGGACGGGATCGAGGCGGCGACGGCGGCCGGGCCGGGCGCCACGGTGGCGGACGCCGGCGGCTTGCTGCTCACCCCCGGATTTGTCGACATGCACGTCCATCTCCGGGAACCTGGCAACGAGGCGGAGGAAACCATCGCCTCCGGGGCGAGGGCGGCGGTGATGGGCGGCTTCGCCTCGATTGTCGCCATGCCGAACACCGATCCGCCGGTTGACAACGAATCCGCCATCATCTTCACCCGACGCGAGGCTCGGCGGGCCGGCTACGCCAACGTCTTCCCGGTCGGCACCGTGACGGCCGGCCGGAGCGGCCAGGAACTGGCCGAAATGGCGCAGATGGCCAGGGGCGGCGCGGTGGCCTATTCCGACGACGGGGCCGCGGTGCCGTCCGCCGGCCTTTTGCGGCGCGCCCTCTCCTACGCCAAGATGCTGGACAAGCCGATACTGGAGCATTGCGAGGACAAGTCGCTCCTGGCCGACGGGGTCATGGACGAGGGCTACATGTCCACCGCCCTCGGGCTCGGGGGCATCCCGGCCGAATGCGAGGAGATTGTCGTCGCCCGCGACGTGGCCCTGGCCCGGCTGACCGGCGGGCACGTCCATATCCAACACGTGTCCACCGCCAAGTCGGTGGCGCTAATCCGTCTGGCCAAACTGGAGGGCGTCCGGGTGACGGCGGAGGTGACGCCGCACCATCTGACCCTGACCTCGGACTGTCTGCGGGACTACGATCCCGTCTACAAGGTGAGTCCGCCGCTTCGGAGCATGGAGGACGTCCTGGCCTGCCGAGAGGGCCTGAGGGACGGCGTCATCGACGCCATCGCCTCGGATCACGCCCCGCACCTCCAGGGCGAGAAGGAATTGGAGTTCGCCTTCGCCCCCACCGGCATGATCGGCCTGGAAACCACAGTCGGGGTGGTTTCGACCGTCCTGGTGCGAAGCGGGCTGTTCACCTGGCCCGAGATTGTCCCGGCCCTCAGCAGCCGCCCGTCGGACATCCTGAAACTAGGCCGGGGCCGACTGGCGGCCGGCCTGCCCGGCGACTTGACCCTGATCGATCCGCTCCGGGCTTGGACGGCGGATCCGGACGCCTTCCACTCCCGTTCCCGCAACTGCCCCTTCAATGGCTGGAAACTGGAGGGCCGGGCGGTGCTGACGGCGGTTGGGGGGGCGGTGCTGTTCGACCTGGACGGCCGCGCCGTACGGTTCCTTCCATAGCGGAGCCCGGGGGCGGGAAACATGGAGCGGGCGGACGGTTTCGCGCCGTCCGCCCGTTCCAATATCCATTCATCCTTGGTCATGACGTCCGTTCCATTCGCGTGACGAGGGGGCGGATTGGCGTCCCTTATCGCCCATCCCTTCCCGAAACTTCACTAAAAAGCGGGAAAAAGGGAAAGAATTTCCGTCTTTCCGGCATTTTATGGCCGACCCGGGCGATTTTCCATTAAAGTCGCCGACGCCCTTCCGATAACAAAACACGAGGAAGGCCGGGTGGAACTTTAGGGAAAACAAAAAAATCGTGATGATTAGGCGCAATATAACCGGTCAATAAACAAGGATATGGAAGGAAAGGAGGGCGGGCGGAAAATTTTATGGCGAAATAACGGCGTTGCGAGGCTGATTTCGCGGCGCCGGCAACGGAGGCGAACCGGTCATTTCCGCGCCGGGCATGGAAGCGAAGGCGGGAAATCCGGCGGCAAGGAAGCCGCCGGCAAGGAATGAGCGAATTTTCACGGAGGACTTACCATGTCAATGGTCGTGGCCCACAACATTTCGGCGTTGAACGCCAACAAGAACCTCTACATCAACAACCGCGCCCTCAATTCATCCCTTTCCAAGCTGTCCAGCGGCTACCGCATCAACACCGGCCAGGACGGTCCGGCCGACCTGGTCATTTCCGAGAAACTGCGCGCCCAGGTCAACGGTTTGGAGCGGGCGGTCCGGAACACCACCGAGTCCATCAATGTGCTCTCCATCGCCGAGGGCGCCCTGAACGAGATGAATTCCATCCTGAA
>JAISYD010000092.1 GCA_031270145.1 Planctomycetota bacterium | reverse complement strand
CCCTGCGTTTTGAGGAGGCCGAATTTGCCGCTTGGCGCCAGCAGCAACAGCAGGGCGGCGTCATTCACCGCCCGGCCGTCCAGATAGACCGGGGTGTCGAGGAAGCGGGCGTCGTCCGCGGCCAAACCGCCGATGAAGGGGATGGTGGTGAGATCGCTTATCCGGTCGACCACCGGCTCGATGAAGTACTTTATGCCGTCGGCCAGGACCAGGCCGACGTATTTGGTGTAGTCGAGCGAGCTTATTTCCCGCCCCAGCCGCTTCCCGAATCCGGCGAGGGCGGCGCCCACCGCCTCCCGGATGTCGGTGGGCTTGCCGTCGGCGGTCAGGCGGGGGATGAGCGCGGCGGCGAAAAAGTCAAAGGTCCCGTGGCTGAAAGCCATGGCTGACACGGAGTTCCGGAACAATTGCTCGTTCACTATTTCCCCGGCCGAGGAGCAGCCGAAGGTGACGGCGCCGGGGAAAGCGTCCCGCATGGCCCGGGCGAGGACGGCGTGCTCGTAATTCCGGGCGGCGAAATAGACGACATGGCTTGGCCGGACGCCGGCTAGCTCCTCGCCGAGTTTTTTGGCGGCGACGCGGGCGTTTTCGGCGCGATCCGCCGATTGGAATTGGGCGTGGGCGGCGAGAATTGACATATCGGGCTCCTATAAGTATGGCAATTAATTTTAGCCGAAGCCGCCGGGCTGTCAACCATAATTCCCGCCCAGTTCCGCGAAGCGCCGCCCAGGCGGCGGTTTGTCGGCTTTCCCTCAAGCGCCGGCGGCGCCGGACGGGGGATGCATGCTTGAATCCGCCTCCAGGGCGCCGGCGGCGCCGAGGCGCATGAGGGAGGATGAGGTTTGCCCAAGGAAATCCTTGTCGTGCGAGGCGGTTATCCTGGCGAGCGGCTGTTGCCGGAGGATGTCGATGATCCTGCTCCGCGACTCGTCGTCGAGCGAGGCGGACGGCTCGTCGAGAAGCAGGGCTCCGGGCCGCATGGAAAGTACGGCGGCTATCGACGCCATTTTCTTTTCGCCGGCCGACAGGCGGTGCGTCGGCCTCTCGGCGATCCGCGCCAGCCCCAGGGCCTCGAGCGTCTCCATCGCCCGATCCAGGGCCGCGCGGCGCTTCAGGCCGAGGTTGAGCGGGCCAAACGCCACATCCTCCAGGACGGTGGCGGAAAACAACTGGTCGTCGCTGTTCTGCAGGACAAGGCCGACGCCGCGGCGCATTTCATGGAGCGTCGCCTGGCTGTCCACCGCTTCCCCGCGATACAGCACCCTTCCGCTCCGGGGAACCTCCAGCCCCAGCATCAGGCGGAAAAGCGTCGTTTTGCCGCTGCCGTTGGGGCCGTGCAGGCCAATCCGCGCGCCCTCGGGCAGGGAAACGGAAAGCCCCCGGAAAAGCGCCGGCCTTTCCGGATAGGCGAAAGTTATTTGTTCCAGCGCAAGTATCGGCGGTGTTTTCATGGGGTCATTTCAGGCATAGATCAAGGAACAGAAAAACGCCGAGGACGGGGAAGAACGCCGCCGCGAACCGCCAGTCGGCTGACGTGCCCCGCAACTCCGCTGCGGTGTGGAACGACCCCGCGAAGCCGCGCAGCAACATGGCCTCGTGGATCCGCCGCGAACGGTCGATGGCGTTGACGAACGCGAGGCCGAGCATGTTCCCGATGGTCCGGTAGGTGTGCAGGGAGTTCCGGGGGACGAAGCCCCGCAGCTTTGCCGCCGTCCGCAACCTTTGCCACTCCTCCCCCACGACATGGATGTACCGGCAGGTGAAGAGGAACAGGAACACCAGCTTTGGCGGCGCCCGCAGCCGTTCCAACGCGCAGCCGATGCGGGGAAGGCCGATCCCGGCGGCCAGCGCCAGGAAGGACAGCAGGATGGCGTTGCATTTGACCGTGATCAACAGGGCCAGCCGGACGCCCTCCCCGCTCCAGCTCAGCGGGCCAAGGGCGGCGACGCTTTCGCCGGGCATGGTGAGGGGGACGGTCAGCCAAATGAAAAGGACGAAGGCATTGACCGCGGCCAGACGTTTCAACAGGGGGCGCGCGTGGAGCCCGCCGGCGGCCGCGAGGGCCAGGGCGAAGGCGAGGCACAGGCCGGCCGGCGCGAGATTCCGGACAAGCGAGAAGCAAAACGCCGCGCCGGCGGCGGCGGCGAGCGACACCCTCGGGTCCAGTTTGTGGAACAAGGATCGTTCCCGGCCGCCAGGTTCCGTAATCATGCCTGATTCAACGCCTGTGTTTCATGTATGCGGCCAACCCCAACAAGCCAAGGATCCAGCCAATTCCCCCGACGATGTCCCGCAACCCCGGCTCGCCGTTCCGCTGCCGCGCCAAGTCCTGTTTGATCGGAGAAAGTTTGGCGTCCATAATTTTGCCTATGCTGGCCTCAAGCTCCGCCAGGTCAATGCCGGAAAGGGAGGCGGTCCGGTTTTCCCCGGATGACGGGACGGTTTGCCGCGCCGCCGCCGCGCCCGCTTTCGCCGGTGCGCTTGCCCCGACCCCGCCGGTCCGGGACAGGGCGCGCAATTCCTCCGGGGCGATTTTCCAGTCGTCCTGGTGTCCTTCCCCGGCGTAAAGCCGGATATTCAGGCCATGGCCGATCGAAAGGAATTCGTCGGAGGGCCGGAACCTGAATCTCCCCTGATCGTCGGTCGCGCCCTCGAGAAGCGTATCGCCGGTTTCGAGATCGCTGATGACGAGTTTCCCGTTTTTGACCTTCTGGCTCCGGCTGAAACCGCATTCAACCTGGATTTCATCGCCGTCCACGAAGGCGAACACGTTGACCCTGTGCGCCAGGCATTGCCCGGAAAGGGACATGAAGGCGGCAAGGGCGGCGAGGAGGGAGGGAAAGCGCCTCATGGGACGGCCTCCGTTGCGGGATGGCGGTTTAGGTTCAGCAACTCGGGGCGGTTTTTGGCGATGAAGGCGACCGCCAGGGCGGTGACGCAGCCCTCCAGCGCCATGATGGGAATGTGGGCCAGGAACAGGATCTTCGCCGCGGTCCAAAATCCCTCGTCGGTGAAGCCCAGGGCCAGCGCTGTGCATAGCGCCGCCCCGGCCACGGACAGCGCGCCGCAGCCGAAAGCCCCGATGGCGCGAAGGGCGCCGGTCCGGCCCAACAGGCTCCGGAAGGCGTAATGGCAGGCCAGGGCCGGGAAGGCCATGTCGAAAACGTTCACCCCGAGTACGGCTATGCCGCCATACCAGAAAAGGATTGCCTGCAGCGACAGCGCGACCAGCAGGGCGGGGAAAACGGTCCAACCCAGGAAAATCCCAAGCAGGCCGTTCAGGATCAAATGGACGCTCCCCGGCCCAAGCGGGACATGAACCAGGGAGCCGACGAAAAACACCGAGGACAGCACGGCCGCGGTCGTAAGGCGCGAATAATCGGTTTTCCGCAGGCCGATGCCGGTTCCGACGGCGGTCAACACCATGCCGCCGCCGATCACCGCCGGCGAAAGGACGCCTTCCGAGATATGCATCGCCCCTCCCTATTTGCGGCGGCCCCCTACTTCAAGACGGGGGAAACGAATTCCGTCCAGAGGACGGCGCCAAGCTCGACATCCTTGGACTCGCCGTCGTGGCTCATTTTCTCATCCGCCGTGTTAAGCGCGGCAAAGCCCCACCAGCCGGCAAAGGGGACGCCATAGGTGAACACGCCATTCCCGTCGGCCTTTATCACCTGGGTGACCAGGTATTCGTTCGGCGAGGCATGCTTGCCGTCCCGGTTGTAGTGTTCGACCTCGATCTCGGCATGGGGAACCGGTTTGCCGTCGAGCATGACCAGGCCCTGGAACACATTGCCGGCATAGTTGCCGAAGGGGCGGGTCAGCGGGACGATTTCCGTTTTCAAACCCGTCGGCTCGTCCCAGCCCTCACCTTCCCCGAACGCCGCCACATAGGTTTTGGTGTAATGGATGATGAAGCAGTCCTCGGCCGGCTCCCAATATGGCTCCGGCTCCATGACGATTGCGTACACGCCTGGCCGTTTGACCGCGTATTGGAACTTCCAGGCGTCATGCTCCATTATTTTGGTCGGCTTCAAAGCCGCGCCGACATCCTCGGCCGCGCCGTCGACAATGACCTGGACCAATCTTGGCTTGACCAGGGGCATGCCGTTCATTTCCATGGGATGGCTGAAGGATAATTCAACGCTGACGGTCGAGTCGTCCCGATCCTCCACCACGGGCGTCGAGGGGATGACCATGCCGAAATGGGCCATTGCCGGACCACAGAGGCCGAACAGGAGGAGGATTGCCGCGAACCATGATTTGCGCATAGGATGTCCCTTTCTTGAACAACGGCGAAACGCCCATCGGGGCGCGAAGATAATGCCTCACGCCCTTCATGGGGTTGCTGTTGCGGGGGAGTATCCCGGGGTACCGAAACGCCTTCCGGAAATATGTCTGTTTCGCGGAAAAAGGGCGTGCTAGGCGCCATTTCGCCGTTTTTCAGGTCTTCATGGCCCGAAGTGTACCTTTATGATAACGGGAATGCCTCGGCTGTCAAGGATAATCCAGGGAGGGCCGAGATTCCATCGCCGGGACGGCGCACGAAAACCCCGCCCCCTTCACGGGGGCGGGGACATTCGCGTCTTCGCGGGTTGGCCGGACGGCGCCTATTTCCCGAAGCTCATCTTGGACATCTGTTCGTAAATCGACCAGCGCAGCTTTTCCTCCCAGGCCGCCTGTTCGGCGAACTTTTCGGCGGCGGCCGGATTCTTCTTGGCCAGCACCTGGAAGCGGTTTTCGCCCATGGCCCAGTCCTTGTAGGCCACGGTCGGCGACTTGGAGTCGAGCTGGAGCGGATTGGCGCCTTCCCGGATGAGGCGCGGATCGAAGCGGTAGAGCGGGAAGTGACCGGACTCGACCGCCTTCCTCTGCTCGGCGAAGCCAAGGCCCAAGCCGTCGGCCATGCCCCGGATGCCGTGGGCGATGCAGTGGGAGTAGGCGATGATCAGGGACGGGCCGTCGTAGGTCTCGGCCTCCAGTATGGCCTTGACCGTCTGGGCGTCGTTGTAGCCCATCGCCACCTTGGCGACATAGATGGTGCCGTAGGTCATGGCGATCATGCCGAGATCCTTCTTGCCGGTGACCTTGCCGCTTTCGGCGAAACGGGCCACGGCGCCCATGGGAGTCGACTTGGAGGCCTGGCCGCCGGTGTTCGAGTAGACCTCGGTGTCCAGGACCAGGACATTGACGTTCTTGTCCGAAGCGAGGACGTGATCCAGTCCGCCATAGCCGATGTCGTAGGCCCAGCCGTCGCCGCCGATGACCCACACCGACTTGTTGACCAGGTAGTCGGCGATGGCCAGCAAATTCCTGGCCGCGTCCGAGCCGTCCTTGTCGAGGATCTTCTTGAGTTCGGCCACCCGCCCGCGCTGGGCGTCGATGTCGGCTTGCCCGACCTGTTTGGCCTCGGCGATGGCGGCGACCAAATCGGCCTTGTCCCGCAGGCAGCCGTCCTTGGCCAGCGCCCGCATGAACTCGACCGCCTGGCTCTTGAACTTGTCGGCGGCCAGGCGCATGCCGTAGCCGAACTCGGCATTGTCCTCGAAGAGGCTGTTCGACCAGGCGGGGCCGCGGCCGTCGCCGTTGACGCAGTAGGGGGTGGTCGGCAGGTTGCCGCCGTAGATGGAGGAGCAGCCGGTGGCGTTGGCGGCGAGCATCCGGTCGCCGAAGAGCTGGGTGACCAGCTTGACGTAGGGGGTCTCGCCGCAACCGGCGCAGGCGCCGGAGAACTCGAAGAGCGGGCGGCGGAGCTGCGAGCCCTTCACGGTGTTCAGGGGGAAGAGCCCGTCCGGGGTGTCGGGGATATTGTGCAGGAAGAAGGCGGCGTTTTCGCGCTCCGCCTCGCGAAGGGGCGGTTGGGGCCGCATGTTGATGGCCTTCTTTGTCGGCTCCTGCTTGTCCTTGACCGGACAGGCGGCGACGCAGGCCCCGCAGCCGGTGCAGTCCTCGGGGAATATCTGGAGAGTGCAGCTTTGACCCTTGACCGACGGGCCCCGGGCCTCGGCCTTCTTGAAGGTCGCGGGCGCGCCCTCGGCGCATTTTGGATCGTAAATCTTCATGCGGATGACCGCGTGGGGGCAGACCGCCGAGCACTTGGCGCATTGGATGCAGATGCCGGGCTCCCAAACCGGGATGGAAAGGGCGATGTTGCGTTTTTCCCACTGGGTGGTGGCGGTGGGGAAGGCGCCG
Organism: Planctomycetota bacterium; assembly: GCA_031270145.1. Classification (GTDB taxonomy): domain Bacteria; phylum Planctomycetota; class SZUA-567; order SZUA-567; family SZUA-567; genus JAJBSZ01. Next base: position 3,194 of record JAISYD010000092.1, on the reverse strand, counting down.
TCGATCGGCAGCTTGGACACCGGCAGGCTCTCGCCCTCGTTCACCATGATCTTGGCCAGGGTGTCCAGGACGAATTGGGGCGCCTCGGCGGCGACGATGGCCGGCTTCGGCGCGCCGTCCGCCCGCTTGCCGGCGTAGTCGACCTGGAAGAGGTGGGCGATGGCCTGATCGACGGCGTCGTTGTTCTTCTTGACAACCGCCTCGCCCTTCTTGGAATAGGTCTTCTTGATGGCCGCCTTGATGTAGCCGATGGCCTCGTCGGCCGGAATGACGTCGGCGATTTTGAAGAAGCAGGTCTGCATGATGGTGTTGATCATCACGCCCATGCCGGTCTTCCTGGCCACCTCGTAGGCGTCGATGACGTAGAACCTGGCCTTCTTTTCGATGATGCGCTGTTGCACCTCGCGCGGCAGCTTGTCCCAGACCTCGTCCTTGCCGTAGATGGAGTTGAGGAGGAACACGCCGCCCTCCTTCAGGTCCCGCAGCAGGTCGTATTTTTCTAGGAACGACCATTGGTGGCAGGCGATGAAATTGGCTGAATGCACCAGGTAGGTGGATTTGATCGGGCGGGGACCGAAGCGGAGGTGCGAGGCGGTGATGGCGCCGGCCTTCTTGGAGTCGTAGACGAAATAGCCTTGGGCGTAGTTGTCGGTGTGGTCGGCGATGATCTTGATCGAGTTCTTGTTGGCGCCCACGGTGCCGTCGGAGCCCAGACCGTAGAAAATGCAGCGGCGTACGTCGTCGGCCTCGAGATCCAGCGCTTCGTCGTAGGGGATGCAGGTGTGGCCGACGTCGTCGTGGATGCCGATGGTGAAATGGTTTTTCGGGGCGCTTTTCTTGAGCTCCTCGAAAACGGCGATGGACATGGCGGGGGTGTATTCCTTGCAGGACAGCCCGTAGCGGCCGCCGACAATGTTCGGACAGCAGCCGCCGAAGAGGGCCTTGTCCTCCTGCATGGCTTCGCCGAAGGCGGTGCGGACATCCTCGTAGAGCGGTTCCCCGATGGCGCCCGGCTCCTTGGTGCGGTCGAGAACGGCGATGGCCTTGACGGTCTTCGGCAGGGCGGCGAAGAAATGCCTGATGGAGAAGGGGCGGTAGAGGTGGACGGTCACCACTCCCACCTTGTCCCCCTTGGCGTTGAGCCAGTCGACGCTCTCCTGGGCCGCGTCGGCGCCGGAGCCCATGATGACGGCGACGCGGTCGGCGTCCGGGGCGCCGTAATAGTCGAATAGTCGGTATTGGCGGCCGAACAGCTTGGCGAACTTGTCCATTTCGGCTTGCACTAGGTCCGGGCACTTGTCATACCAGGGGTTGCATGCCTCGCGGGCCTGGAAGAAAACGTCCGGGTTCTGGGCGGTGCCGTGAATGCTGGGATGATCGGGCGAAAGGGCGCGGGCGCGGAACTCGCGGATCAGGCCGTCGTCGATCATTTGCCGCATGTCGTCCTTGCTTAGGACCTCTATCTTCTGTATTTCATGGGAAGTCCGGAAGCCGTCGTAATAGGTGAGGAAGGGGATACGGGAGCGCAGGGTGGCGGCTTGGCTGACCAGGGCGAGATCATGCGACTCCTGGACGTTGGCGCAGGCCATCATGGCGAAGCCGGTCTGTCGGCAGGCCATGACGTCCGAGTGGTCGCCGAAAATTGAGAGCGCGTGGGTGGCGACGGTGCGGGCGGTGACGTAGAAGGTGGTTGGCGTTAGCTCCCCGGCGATCTTGTACATGTTGGGGATCATCAACAGCAGGCCCTGGGAGGCGGTGAAGGTGGAGGTCAGGGCGCCGGCGGCAAGGGCGCCGTGGACGGCGCCGGCGGCGCCGGCCTCGGACTGCATTTCGGAAATCAGCGGCACGGTCCCCCAGATGTTCGTCTCGCCCCGCGACGACTTGTCGTCGCATATTTCGCCGAGGGTCGAGGAGGGGGTGATAGGGTAGATGGCGCATACCTCGTTAACCGCGTGGGCGACCTCCGCCGCGGCCTGATTGCCGTCAAACGGCTCTTTTTTGCGTGCCATGCAATTTCCTTTCTTTGGGCGAAACCTTCGAAAACCAACCCTGTCAAATGACTGGAAACGATCCGCGTTGCCTCCGGTTCGGAAACAACCCTGAACGCGCCTGTACCGTGCGGTCGGCAACATTATTTTCCTTCCAACCGGCGGCGTCAAGGAAAATCGCCCGGCTGCGAAGGAATAGCCAGGGCCTAGGCATTAAAATTTCCAATAAAACCGCCCTATTCCGGAAAAGCGGAACCGAAAAATCGGCGTAAAAAAGATGCGTTCTTATAATATCCCCCACAAAATAAGGTTATTTTAATGCATTGGCCCTGGCCGTCGGACCCGGCCAATTCCTCCGCCCGGGCCAGGGTGGAGGCGAAATCCTCCGGCCGCTTCAGCCATTCCGCGATGATCTCCCGCCGGGTTTGCTTGCGCCGGACGAAATCCAGTTCGGTCTCGATCCGGCGGCGGTCGGCCAGGTTCTGGGTCTGGTCCAGTTCCACCAGGGGCTGGCCGGCCCGGATAAGCTGGCCGTCGCTCACCAGGATGGGACGCACCACAGCCTGGAAGGAGGCGCGCGCCATAGTTCCGTCACGGACGCGATGCCAAAACTCGAACAGCCTCGACTCCGCGTCCAAAAGCGCGCGCCCTATCTCCCCGGCCTCCCCGGACATCTCCGATATACGGGTGAAATCACGCTTCACATGCGCCCGGCAATACTGGCGACGACCGGCATGACGATTGTTATCCGCCCCAGCGCTCGCTGACCAGGACGCCGCCAAACCGGCCCGACAACGCCTTCGCCCCCTCAATGCCGCGTTTGGCATACAGAAGGAAGAACGCCATTTCCGCCACCACCGCCACCCACAACCAACCCTTCATCCATGAGGAAATCGACGAGTCCATCACATGGGCGGACCGGTCGCCGGTGGTGATCCGTGTACGTCTTTTGTCCAGCTTGGCGACAGGAAGCGCGATTAGATTCTCACTCACCTGGCCGTACCAATGCCCCTTCCGGGCGATGGGCATGTGAGGGTGATTGATGAAGGGACCGAGCCTAAAGCGATTTTACGATGACCCCTGGCTGGGCAGGTTCAAGCGATACCGACTTGCCTTTCGCTCCCCTTCCCGAAGCAATGCCCCCTTCGCCACCAAATCGGCCAGATCCCGCGTCACAGTGGCAGACGCCGCCCCGGTGATGGCGGC
>JAISYD010000257.1 GCA_031270145.1 Planctomycetota bacterium | reverse complement strand
CGGGCTCCCCGCTCCACCAGCGGATCGACGCGGATCGTCCCCCGGTGCTCCTCGATCAGGCGCTGGACCAGCGCCAGCCCCAGACCGGTGCCGTTGGGCTTGGTGGTGTAGAAAACCTCGAAAACCCGTTCCTCGTCCCCCGGCTGGATCCCGACGCCGTCGTCCTGGACGATCAGGCTGATGGCGTCATCGTCCTCGGCGGTGGCCACGACGATATGGCCCTCGAAATGATCGTCGAGCCTTTCCCGGAGCGCCTCAATGGACTCGGAAGCGTTCCTCAGCAAATTGAGGACGACGTGAGTGAATTGGTTCTTGTCCAGCACGACCGGATACATGTCGCGCGCCAGATTGGACTCCAGGACGATGTCGGCCTCTTCCATCTCGGCCTTGGCGAACTCCATCAGATCGCGGATGAACTGGTTGAGATCGATGGGAACCGGATCCGCCCGGGGCGGCCGGGCCAGGGAAAGAAAGGCGTCGAGCATGCGGGAAAGCGACTTGACCTCGTCGTAAACCCGGCGGCTGCGGCGCTCGAACCTGGGGCGGATGTCGGGGGGCAGACGAACGGCGTCCTCCGCCAGCATCTGGACGGTCAGCATGATGGCGTGGAGCGGCGTCTTTATCTCGTGGATGAGGCCGGCCGCCATGAGGCCGACATGGGCCAGGCGCTCCTCGCGGGACTTTTCCTCCTCGTCCCCGGCGCGGACGCGCTTGAGCATGGCGGCTCACTTTCCCCGCGCGGTCAGGCGGGCCGAGTCCCGGGCCGAGGCGGCGGCGGGAATCCACTCCTTGAGGACCGCCATGCCCTCGTCCACCGAGTCGACGACGCGGAACAGGGACATGTCCTCCGGGCCGACGCATTTTTCCCGCTCCAGGAGCGTCTCGCGGATCCAGGCCAGCATGCCGCGCCAGAAGGCGGCGCCGACCATGACGATGGGGAGGCAGGGTATTTTCCCGGTCTGGGCCAGGGTGATGTGCTCGAACAGCTCGTCCAGCGTCCCGAACCCGCCGGGAAAGGCCACCAACGCCCGGGAATACTTGGCGAACATGACCTTGCGGCAGAAGAAATAGCGGAAGGACAGGAGCTGGCCGATGTAGGGGTTGGGCTTCTGCTCGTAGGGGAGATCGATATTGAGGCCGATCGAGCGGCCGCCGGCCTCGCTGGCGCCGCGGTTGGCCGCCTCCATGATGCCCGGACCGCCGCCGGTGATGACGGTGTAGCCGGCCAGGGTGAGCTTCCTGCCCATCTCCGCCGCCATTTGGTAATAGGAGTTGTCCTCCCGGGTCCTGGCCGAGCCGAAAACGCTCACCCCGTTGGTGATCCGCGCCATCGCCTCGAAGCCCTCGACAAATTCCGCCATGATGCGGAAAATCCGCCAGGGATCGAGATTGCGGAAATCATCGGCGGCGTAGTTGTCGGCAATGCCCATGTCGGCGGCCTTAAAAACTGAGCAGGGAGGCGTCGCTCTTTTGCTTCTCCTCCGCCTGATCGAGGTTGGCGCGAAAATCGCGGAGGCTGTCCTCGGACAAATCGCCGCCGGAGGGATCGGCGCTCCGCCCGGCCCCGGCTTCGGACGGGGCGCCGAGATCGGCCGGCAACTGGTAGTCGTCGGGCAGCCGCGCCTGGCTTTGATCGTCCCACCAGAAGCGGGGGCCGGCGATCTTGCCGCAACCCGGGAAAAGCGCCAAGCCGGCCAGCGCCAGCGGCAAAAGCAGGGATTTACGCATGTTTTCGTCCCCGAAAAAAAACCGTCGGCAATCCAATCCATCCCATTATGGCGAAAAACCGTCCCGCGTCAAGCCGGGGGCTTTCCCGCCACCGTCATCGAGCCGCATTGGAAAATCGCCGCCAACTCCCCCTCGTCGTCGCGAATTTCCACCGACTGCACCTTCAGGCGCCGGCCGGCCCGCTCGGTCCTGGCCCGCGCGACGGCGAAGCCCTTCCGCACCGACCGGAGATAGGAGATGCTGGCGTAGGCCCCGACCGTCGGCTCGCCCAGCAGGTTGGCGGCGATGGCGGCGGCATAGTCGGCCAGGGTAAAAAGCGCCCCGCCATGGACTATGCCGTGGCCGTTCAACACCGCCGGGGTCACGGGCAGCCGCACCTCGGCCAGCCCCGGCTCCGCCCTAAGCACCTCCAAGCCGGTGATCCCGGCATAGGCGTCGTCGCCCATGATCCGGCGCCAGCCGTGGTTTTCATTTCCGCCGCTCAACGTCCGTCCCTCCCTTCCGCGCGCCTCCAACCAGCATCGACAAAACGATCCCCGCCGCCGCGACGCAACCCGCCACCAGGAACGCCTTGGGGTGATCGTCGGGGCCGCCCGCCCGGTAATGGGCCACCACCTGGGGGGCGAGGAACGCCACCAGGGAGAAGGAGGTGAAAAGGATAGCGAGGTTGACGGCGGCGTTTTTCAGCCCGAACGACTCGGCCGACAGGCTGGGGAAGGTCCCGAAGATGCCGCCGTAGCAGAGGCCGGCCATGAACAGGCAGGGCAGGAAGACGCCGGGCGTCTCCAAGCCGCCGTACAGGGTGAACATGGCCAGGGCGGTCAGGGCGAAGGCCAGCCCAATCATGAATATCCGGCCCAGCAGATCCGAGAGAAAGCCCCAGAGAATGCGTCCGCCGGCGCTGGCGAAGGCGAAAAGCATGACCGCAAAGGCGGCGGCGGCGGTTTCCGCCCCGGCGCCGGCCAGCCCTTGTTTGCGGATCAGCTCGCTGGCGATGGGGGCGGCGAAGCCATTGACCAGCACTCCGGCGAACACGCCGCAGAAATAGCAAGCGTACAGCAGCCAGAAGCGCGGCCGGACCAGCATGCGCCGCCAATCGACATCCTCGCCTCCGGCCGGCCGGCCGGGGGCGGCGGCGGGCGGCGGGCGGCCGGCGGGGGCGTAGCCGACCGGCGGGTTGGTCACACAGACGGCGGCGGCGCCCATGGCGAGCAGGCAGATGACGCCGAGGATTTTGAACATGGCCATGACCCCGTAGGCCGCCATCAGGGCGCTGGCCAGCGGGGCGAGGATGATGGGGCCCAGGCCCACCGCTGCCACCACGATGCCGGAGGCGAGCCCGCGGCGATCCGGGAACCAGCGCACCATCGAGCCGATGACGGTTCCGTAGGCGCAGCCGCTGCCCACCGAGGTCATCATCCCGAGGGTGACCGCCATCCAGGCGACCGAGCCGCCGAAGCCGGCCAGGATCAGGCCGAAGCCGAAAAGGGCGGCTCCCAGCCCGATGGTCAGGCGAGTGCGGCCGAGATCCGCCAGCTTGCCCGAAAGCAGCATGCCGACCGGCAGGCAGGCCAGGGTCATGGCGAAGATGACCCCCCACTCGCTCGGCCATTCGGCTTCGGGCCGGCCCAGGGCCTTGCCGAGCGGTTGCATGAAGATGCTGGAGGTGTAGGCGACGCCCTGGCAGACATTGGCGACCACTCCGGCGAAAAGGATAAGCCAGCGCTTGATTGACGCGTCCATTCGACAAGCACCTTTCCAAAAGCGCGGCCGCGGCGCTAGCCCAGCGTTCCGGCCTCGGCGAAACTGTAATAGCCGTTTTCCCCGGCGACGACGCAGTCCAGGAGCGGCGGCCCGACGATATCCGAGGCGGCGCGCAAGCGGCGGACAAAGTCCAAATCGGCCACATCCGGCGCCGGCGTCCCGGACTGGCCGTCAAGCAGCAGCGCCAGCCGGGCGGCGCCCTCCCGCAGCGCCGGCCGGAGGATATCGGCCGGCGCCGGCCGGGCCCGGTCCAGCGCAACCACCCGCCCGACGCGGTTGGCGGCGTCCAGCAGCAGAAGCAGCGCCGTCCCGCCGCCGGCCTGGCGGAGCTCGGCGGCGTAGCGGTGGTAAATGTCCGCGGCCGAGGCCAGCCGCAACTTCCCGTCCCGGGGACCGGCCAGCAGCCGGGCGTGCAACTCCGCCGCCGCCGCCAGCCGCAGGGCCGGCGTCTTCTCCATGCCCCGGAGGCCGGAATACTCCCGCCGGTCGGCCTGAAAAATGTCGGCCAGCCCGCCGTAGCGGGAGAAAACAGCCGCCACCGCCTCCTCCCGGCCGGTCGCCCGGCCGCCGAACATCAGGAGGCTCACCAGTTCGGCGTCGGACAGGGCGGCGGCCCGGTCGGCCAGCAGCCGCTCGGCCGGAGACAGTTGGGCGGCGGGCGGCTTCCGGGGCTGGTTGAAGTAATCGCATTCGGGGGTCAGCAGACAGGCCAGGCAGTTCGGCGTCGGGCCGCAAACCGGAGGCATTCCCGCTTTCCCGTCACCCTTGGCGAAAAGTTCGAGCAACAGCCGGATATTCGCGGCCGGACGGTACGCCGCCCGGCCGACCCGCTCCGCCAGCTCGGACAGAAAGCCCGATCCGGCGCCGGCGGAAACGGCGAAGCCAAGCCGGCGGAAGGCCCGCTCGAAGGCGGGATCCGCGTCCGGCGCCGCCGGGCGCGGCTTCGACCCGGAGCCGTTCCGGCGCAGCTCGGCCAATCGTCCGGCCAGCGCCCCGGCCCCGAGAACCTGGTCGAGGGTGGCGGTCAGCCGGGAGAAAAAAAGCGCCAGATCCCGATCTTCCGACAATGACGGTTTCCCGGCCATGCTCACATGTTCCCGGCCAGGGCTTGCCCAAAGGCGGAGCAGGACAAAAGCGTCGCCCCCTCCATCAGCCGGTGGAAATCGTAGGTGACTCGCTTCTGGGCGATGGTTTTGCGCATGGCCTGGAGGATCAGATCGGCCGCCTCCCGCCAGCCCAGGTAGCGGAGCAGCATCCCGCCCGACAGTATGAGCGACGATGGGTTGACCATGTCCTGGCCGGCGTATTTCGGGGCGGTTCCGTGGGTGGCCTCGAAAATGCCGTGCCCGGTGCGATAGTTGATGTTGCCGCCGGGGGCGATGCCGATGCCCCCGACCTGAGCCGCCAGGGCGTCGGATATGTAGTCGCCGTTGAGGTTGAGGGTGGCGACGACGTCGTACTCCGCCGGTCGGGTGAGGATCTGCTGGAGGAAGGCGTCGGCGATGACGTCCTTGATCGCGAGCTTGCGGCCGCCCAGATCGATCTCCAGCCAGGGGCCGCCGCCGATGGCTTTGGCGCCGAACTCCCGGGCCGCCGTTTCATAGCCCCAGTCGCGGAAGCCGCCTTCGGTGAATTTCATGATATTGCCCTTATGGACCAGGGTCACGGATTTCCGCTGGTTGTCGATGGCGTATTGGATGGCGGCGCGAACCAGGCGGGCGCTGCCCTCCCGCGAGACCGGCTTCACGCCGATGGCGCTGGTGGCGGGGAAGCGAATTTTCCCGGCCGCCTCGGGAAAGGCTTCCCCGAACAGGCGGAGAAACTTTTCGCATTCAGGCGTCCCGGCCGCGAACTCGATGCCGGAATAGATATCCTCGGTGTTTTCGCGGAAGATCACCATGTCGATCAGCTCCGGCCGCCTGACCGGGCTAGGGACGCCGGGGAACCAGGCCACCGGCCGCAGGCAAACATAAAGGTCGAGCATTTGCCGCAGGGCGACGTTGAGGGAGCGGATGCCGCCGCCGACCGGGGTGGCGAGGGGGCCCTTGAGGCCCGCAAAATGCGTCCGGAAGGCGTCCAGGGTGGCGGCGGGCAGCCATTCGCCCGTCGCCTGGCGCGCCTTTTCTCCGGCCAGGACCTCTTTCCAGACGATTTTACGCCTGCCGCCGTAGGCTTTGGCCACGGCCGCGTCCAGTACCGGCGAGGCGGCGCGCCAAATGTCGGGGCCGGTGCCGTCGCCCTCAATGAAGGGAATGATCGGCCGATCCGGAACTTGCAGGGCGCCTCCGGCGCTGGTGATGTTTTCCCCGTCCGGCATGATCCCGTTCCCTCCTCAAGTCTGCTCCGCTTCCGCCGGGCGGCGGCGGGAGGCGTTGGCGTTTATGAGACTCCAAACCAGGTAAGCCGCGACGCCGATCACGATGGCGACGTCGGCGAGGTTGAACACCGGCCAAAGGCCGAGGCCGCTGGCGGGATTGATCACTTCCAGGAAATCTCTGACCCCGGGGTGGAAAAGCCGGTCGTAGAGGTTGCCGAGGGCGCCGCCGATGATCAGGCCCAGTCCCCAAAGGGGCGCCCCGGATCCGCGGCATTGGTAGGCGGTCAGCACCAGGATCGGCACCAGGACGGCGGTGGCGGCGAGGAAGAGCATGACGTTGCCGGCCGCCCAGCCGAAGGCCCCGCCGGTGTTGTAGTGGCAGATTAGCCGGAAGGCGCCGGGCAGGAGCCAAACGACGTCGTCCTGACCGTAAAGACCGCCGGGGGGCGGCCCGCCGCCCAGCAGTTGGAAAATCAGCGATTTCGAGGCCAGATCAAACGCCAGGGCGGACAGGGCGGACAGCCAGAACCAGCGCAGCGGGGTCAGGGCGAACCCTCCTCAAGCCGCCGCCGGCAATCGGCGCAAAGCCTGGCCCGGGGCCGGATG
>JAISYD010000077.1 GCA_031270145.1 Planctomycetota bacterium | reverse complement strand
GGCGTCTCGTCTCCCGCGACTTCGGGCCGGGGCAGCGGCTGGGTGCGGATGTTCGACTTCCGGAGCTGAGGGAAGCCGGTGCCGGCCGGGATGATCCGGCCAATCAACACATTCTCCTTCAGGCCCCGCAGACCGTCCCGCCGGCCGGCGATGGCGGCGTCGGTGAGTACGCGGGTCGTCTCCTGGAAGGAGGCGGCCGCCACCACCGATTCCGACGACAGGCTGGCCCGCGCCACCCCTTGTAGCACGCCGACGAATTGGGCCGGCCGGCCGCCCTTGTTGACGATGTCCGCGTTGACCCGGTTGATCAGCGACTTCGAGACGGCGTCGGTGAGAAGAAGCTGGGTGTCGCCAGGGTCCTCGACCTTCACCTTGTTCATCATCTGGCGGATGATGATCTCGATGTGCTTGTCGTTGATGCGTACGCTCTGGGCTCGGTAGACCTTCTGTATCTCGCTTAAGAGATAGTTCTGCAGGGCGTCCTCGCCGGAAATGGCCAGGATGTCGTGCGGCACCAGCGGCCCATCGACCAAAGGCTCGCCGGACTTGACCCGGTCGCCTTTGTTGACGCGGACATGCTTGCCCTGCGGCACCAGGTGCTCGATGACCTGCCCGGACTCGGACTTGACCAGGATCTGGCGCTTGCCGCGCCGGCGCTCGCCCAAATCCACCACGCCGTCGATCTCGGACATGACGGCCGGGTCCTTGGGCTTCCGGGCCTCGAACAGCTCGGTGACGCGGGGGAGGCCGCCGGTGATGTCCTGGGTGGTGCCCATTTCGCGCGGCATCCGGGCCAACTCCGCCCCGGCCTCGACGAAGTCGCCCTCGTCCACCCGAAGGTGGGCCTTTTCCGGCACCGAATAGTAGGCCAGGATGCTTTCCCGGTCCTCGCCCAGGATGAGGATTTGCGGCTGGAGATCGCCCTTGTGCTCAATGATGACCTTGCGCTCGAAACCGGAGGCGTCGGATTCGAGCCGCATGGTGGAGCCCTCGACAATGTCCTCGAAGCGGATGTAGCCGGACTTTTCGGAAAGGAGCGGGGTGTTGTAGGGGTCCCAACTGGCCAGGGGTTGGCGCGGCTTCACCGCCTCGCCCTCCTTGACCCGGAGGATGGCGCCGGCCGGCACGTCCACCGGCTCGCCGATTTCCCGACCCCGGTCGTCGCAGACGATGATGGCGCCGTTGCGGTTGAGAACCACCAGGACGCTGACGTCGTGGCCCTTCTCATCCTTGCGGAGCGATTCGACCACCTTCAGGTTGGCGAACTTGACGTGGCCGCCCACGTCGGCCCGGAGCTCCGACTCCCGCACCGCGTGCTTGGCGATGCCGCCGATGTGGAAGGTGCGCATGGTGAGCTGGGTGCCCGGCTCGCCGATGGACTGGGCGGCGATGACCCCGACCGCCGTCCCCGGCTCGACCAGCTTGCCGGTGGACAGGTCCATGCCGTAGCACTTGGCGCAGATGCCGTGGATCGACTCGCAGGAGAGCGGGCTGCGGACGCGGATTTTGCCGAGATCCAGCTCCTGAATGCGGCGGGCGGCCGTACGATCGATCAACTGGCCCTTGGCCGCCACCAACTCGCCGGTCATGATGTCGACGATGTTGTCGCAGGCCACCCGGCCGAAGATGTTGTCGGCCAGGCTCACCTCTTCGCGCTCCCCGGAGACCACCGCTCCCTTGGCCACGCCGTTCACGGTGCCGCAGTCGATCATGCCGATGGTGGCGTCCTGCGCCACTTCGACCAGCTTGCGGGTGAGGTAGCCGGAATCCGCCGTCTTCAGGGCGGTATCGGCCAGCCCTTTCCGGGCGCCGTGGGTGGAGGAGAAATACTCGAGGCCGCGCAGGCCCTCGCGGAAATTGGCCCGGATGGGGGTTTCGATGATCCGGCCGTTCGGCTTGGTCATCATGCCGCGTAAGCCGGCCAACTGGCGGATCTGGGTGTCGGAGCCCCGGGCCCCGGAATTGAACATGGCCCAGACAGGGTTCAGGTAGACTTCGCCGTCCCTGGTCTTGTGACCCTCCAGCTCGGCCAGGAGATCCTTCATGATGTCGCCGCCGACCCGTTGCCAGATGTCGACCACCTGGTTGTAGCGTTCGCCGTCGGTGATGTCGCCCATCTGGTAGGCTTCCTCAATGACCGCGACCTTTTCCTCCGCTTCCCGGATGATCCGGGCCTTGGCGGGGGGGGTACGGAGATCGTAGGTGGAAAAGGACAGGCCGGACAGGGTGGCATAGTGGAAGCCGGTTTCCTTGGTGCTGTCCAAAAATTCCACCGTGGCGCCGCGGCCCAGACGGAGGTGGCAATCCGAGACGCAGGAGTTCAACGCCTTCTTGTTCATCAGCTTGTTGTAGAAGGGCATGCCGGCCGGCATCATGTCGTGGAACAGGATGCGGCCGATCGAGGTGGGCAGGAAGCAGCGGCGATCGCGATTCGGCTCATCGGCCGCCGTCAGGATCCGCTTTTCCGGCTTGCCGTCCGCGCCCCTGACGTATTCGACCCTGACCCACTCGTCTTCCGGGGTTTCCAGCACGGCCTCGGTCACGGGCGGCATGCGGACGTAGATGCGCGCCCCCAGGTGTACCTGGCCCTCCTCGTAAGCCTCGATGGCGTCGGTGACGTCGCGGAAAACCATGCCCTCGCCCTTCAGGCCGCCGCGGATCAGGGTGAGGTAGTAGCAGCCCAGGACGATGTCCAAATCGGCGGTGATGATGGGGTTGCCGTTGGCCGGCGAGAAGATGTTGGCGGTCGAAATCATCAGGAGCGACGCCTCGACCTGCGACTCCACCGTCAGCGGCAGGTGAACCGCCATTTGATCGCCGTCGAAGTCGGCGTTGAAGCCGGAGCAGACCAGCGGGTGGATGCGGATGGCCTCGCCCTCGACCAGCACCGGATAAAAGGCCTGGATGCCCATGCGGTGCAGGGTGGGGGCGCGGTTGAGCATCACGGGATGGCCTTCGATGACCTCCTCCAGGACGTCCCAGATTTCCTCGTCCTTCCTTTCCAGCATGGTCTTGGCCGACTTGATGGTGTCGGCCAGGCCCTTTTCCTTGAGCTTGCGGATGATGAAGGGCTGGAACAGCTCGAGGGCGACTTTTTTCGGCAGGCCCACCTGATCCAGGCGCAGTTCCGGCCCCACGATGATGACCGAGCGGGCCGAGTAGTCGACGCGCTTGCCCAACAGGTTGGCGCGAAAACGCCCCTGCTTGCCCTTGATCATGTCGGTGAGGGATTTCAGGGGCCGGTTCCCGGCGCCCTGGACCGGCCGCTTGCAACGGCTGTTGTCGAAAAGGGCGTCCACCGCCTGCTGGAGCATCCGCTTCTCATTCCTGACGATGACCGAGGGGGCGTTCAATTCCAGCAGCTTGGCCAGGCGGTTGTTGCGGTAGATGACCCGGCGATAGAGATCGTTCAGGTCGGAGGTGGCGAAGTTGCCGCTGTCCAGCGGCACCAGGGGGCGGAGATCCGGCGGGATCACCGGAACCACGTCCATGACCATCCAGGCCGGGTCGTTGCGGCCGGCGATCAGGGCCTGGATCAACCGGAGGCGCTTGACCAGGGTTTCGGTCTTCAATTTCTGGGTGCAGACCGCCAATTGCGCCTTCAGATCCCGCTCCAGCGCCGGCAAATCCAGCTTCTTGATCAGTTCCCGCACCGATTCGGCGCCCATCATGGCGGTGAAGGAAGAGCCGTATTTTTCCCGGGCCTCGCGGTAGCCGTCGTCGGTGAGGACCTCGGCCAGCTTCAGCGGCGTGTCGCCGGGATCGGTGACCACATAGCGCTGGAAGTAGATAACCTGCTGGAGCTGGGTCGACTTGATTCCGAGCAAGGTGCCCAGGCGCGACGGCATGGCCCGGAAAAACCAGATGTGCACCACCGGCACCGCCAGGTTGATGTGGCCCATGCGGGTGCGGCGCACCTTGGAATGGGTGATCTTGACGCCGCAGCGATCGCAAATGATGTCCTTGTACTTGATGCCCTTAAATTTGCCGCAGGAGCACTCCCAGTCCCTTTCGGGGCCGAAGATGCGCTCGCAGAACAAACCGTCCTTCTCCGGCCGGTAAGTGCGGTAGTTGATGGTCTCCGGCGTCTTGACCTCGCCGTAGGACCAGGAGCGGATGTCGTTGGGGCTGGCCAGGGAAATGGTGATGGAGCCGTAATCGTTGATACGTTCGTAGTTCATTTCAGGCATAGGAGTATCCTTGGAAACGTTCCCGTCCGATCCGGATCGGTCAAAGCCGCCCTTCGCCGCCCGTTTCACTTATCCCTGATGGCTTCCAGGTTTTCGTTGATCCGGAAGGCGACCACCAGCATCTCGAACCAGACGCGGGCCGCCAACAGGGAGACGGCGCCGAAGATCAGCGCCCCGGCGATAACCCCGAGGCCGCCAAGCACCGACTGGCCCACCATGGCGATCAGCCCGCCCAACAGGCCGGCCAGAGTCGCCAGAAGGATAAGGGCGCAGACCAGCATGAACAAAACGCGGGCGACCGCCAGGAAATACAGGCGATCAAAATTGAAGAACCCCGCCAAGCCGCCGCCCTTGATTTCGCCCAGGGCCTTTTTGGCGCCGCCGTCCAACAATTTGGCCTCGCGGGCCGCGGAACCATCGTCAATCCCGTCCATCGCCATCCCTCCCCGATCAATCGTTCGATCCGGCCAATTGGCCTGCCGCCATGCGATCCAGCTTGATGTTGAGACCGATGCCACGAATTTCGTTGCAAAGCACGTCGAAGGACACCGGCATCCCGGGCTCGACCGTGGTTTCGCCCTTGACCATGGCCTCGTAAATCTTGGTCCGGCCATCGACGTCGTCAGACTTGTAGGTAAGAAGCTCCTGGAGGATGTTGGCGGCGCCGTAGGCCTCCAGGGCCCAGACCTCCATTTCCCCGAAGCGCTGGCCGCCGTTCCTCGCCTTGCCGCCGAGCGGTTGCTGGGTGATCAGGCTGTAGGGGCCGGTGGCGCGGGCGTGGATTTTCTCGGCCACCAGGTGGTGGAGCTTGATCATGTACATGTTGCCCACCGTGACCGGCTCGTGGAAGGGCTCGCCGGTGCGGCCGTCATAGAGCACGGCCTTGCCGTCTTCGGGAAGCCCGGCCTCGCGCAGGGCGGCCTGGATATCGCCCTCGGTGGCGCCGTCGAACACCGGGGTGATGACCCGGAAGCCCAGTTTCTGGCCGGCCCAGCCCAGATGGGTCTCGAGAATCTGGCCCACATTCATGCGGGAAGGGACGCCCAACGGGTTGAGGATCATCTCCACCGGGGTACCGTCGTCAAGGAAGGGCATGTCCTCCTCGGGAAGTATCCGCGCCACCACTCCCTTGTTGCCGTGCCGGCCGGCCATTTTGTCGCCGAGGGAAAGCTTGCGCTTGACCGCGACGTACACCTTGACCAATTCCAGGACGCCGGGGCGCAATTCGTCGCCGCGGCGGAGCCGCCCCACCTCGACTTCGCAACGGGTCAGAAGGAAGCTGATGCGGCGATCATGCTCCAGGCAAATCGACCTGACGCGCTCCCGCAGGGCGGCCGGGACGTCCAGGTCGCCGAATTGGCACTGTTCCTGCAGCTCCAACATCCGCTCGTAGTCGGCCTGGCGGGGGATTTTCAGCGCCCGGCCGGTGTTCTTGTTGACCGGAGCCCCTCCGAGCGCCTCGTTCAGCCGCTTGAACTTGAGGTTGATTTCATCGGTTATCCTGTCGCGGGTGACGGTTTCCAACTTTTTAATCGCGTTCTTGACCGCCGCCTCCTGGCCAAGCCTGGATTCGCCCCGCTTCACCCGCCCCCCGATGGATTCCTCGCCCAAGGCCGCCGCCGGCAGGGTGGTTTCGACCGCGCCGCCCAGCTCTCCCAGCGCCTCCAGGGCGCGATCCAACCCGGCCTCCAAATCCGTGTCGGCCGACATGGCGCCGACGCCCCGGCGGGAAAAGCGCTTGACGTTGATGACATACCCTTCGGTGCCAGGGGGGACGATTAGGGAGTCGTTTTTGACGTCCTCGCCGGCCCGGCCGAAGATGGCCCGGAGCAACTTCTCCTCGGAGGAGAACTCCGCCTTGGCCTTGGGCGCGATTTTGCCGACCAGGATGTCGCCTGGCTCCACCTTGGTGCCGATGCGGATTAGCCCGGTCTCGTCCAGATTGCCCAGGGCGGCCTCGGAGACGCCGGGGATGTCGCGGGTGATCTCCTCGGCACCCACCTTGGTTTCGCGGACTTCCGCGACAAACTCCTCAATATGCACCGAGGTGAAGGCGTCGTCGCGGATCAGCTTCTCCGAGCAGAGGATGGCGTCCTCAAAGTTGCAGCCCTCGAAGGAGAGGAAGGCCACCATGGTGTTTTTGCCCAGCGCCAACTCGCCGCCCTTGGTGGCGGCGCCCTCGGTCAGGGGGTCGCCCCGCCGAACCCGGTCGCCGGCCCGGACCAGCGGGGTCTGGTTGAGAGTGGTGCCCTCGTTCAGGCCCTTGTATTTGTGGAGGCGGTAAACCCGCCGGCCTGAGGTGAGCTCGGCGGAACTCACCTCAATGCGGAGCGAATCGGCGTAGAGCACCTCCCCGTCCTCCCGCGCCCGCGCCACCATGCCGGAATGGCGGACCACGTCGCGCTCCATGCCGGTGCCGATGAGGGGAATGTCGGGACGGACCAGGGGAACGGCCTGGCGCTGCATGTTCGATCCCATGAGGGCGCGGTTGGCGTCGTCGTGCTCCAGGAATGGGATGAGCGAGGCCGAGATGCCCACCAGTTGCTTGGGGCTGACGTCGATCAAGGTGAGCTGATTCCGGTTGCAGTGCATGAAGTCCTCGTTGTGGCGGCAGATGGGCCGCTCAACCTGGATCACGCCCTTGGCGTCGACGGCGATGTCGGCCTGGGCGATGTAGTGATCGCCCTCCTCGTCCGCCCGCAGCCAGACCAGCTCGTCCGTCACCGCGCCGTCCCGTATCCGGTAGTAGGGGGTGATGAGGAAGCCCAGCGAGTTCACCGCCGCGTAGTTGGCGAGGGAGACGATCAGGCCGATATTGGTGCCTTCCGGCGTCTCCACCGGGCAAATGCGGCCGTAGTGCGAGGTATGGACGTCCCGGACCTCGAAGCCGGCTCGCTTGCGGTTGAGGCCGCCGGGACCCAGGGCCGACAGGCGGCGCTCGTGCACCAACTGCGACAGCGGGTTCGACTGATCCACCACCTGGGACAGTTCGCCCCGGGCGAAGAAATATTCAATGGCGGACGAGACGGTGACCGCGTTCAAAAGCTGGTGCGGCCGGATCAGATTCTGCAGCGCCATGCCGGGAATGGGGCCGTATTTCTCGAGGTAGGACCGGTACAGGCCGCCGTCCACCCCGTCGCCCTTCTTGATGCCCAGGAACAGGGCGGAGAAGGAACCCATGCCGTGCTTGCGCACGGCCGCCTGGTAGTCGTCGTCCGAAATGATGTCGCCGGCGACCAGATCCGTCTCCTGGGGATCGATGATCAGCCAGCTCTTGAGCGGCATCTCCTCAAATTCGGCCTTGGAGCCTTCCCGCCGCAGGGCATGGACCTCGACCTCGCTCAGGATCCTCCCGACCTGGATGCGGAACTGGGGGTCGGGCTTGACGGCGACCAGCAGCCGCAGCGAGCGCTTCTTGGATTCAAAGGAGCCGTTGCCGAATTTTTTGACCGCGGCCTTGTAGTCCGCGTCCGAGAGGACCGCGTCATTCCCCAAATCCGTTTCGCCATGGTTGGAGACGGCGTAGCCGAATACGTCCCCAAGCGTGGCCTGCTCGTTGCCGGCCGCCTTGATGACCATTTGCTCGCGGGTGCTGCGGCGGAGCTTGACCATGGCGGAGCGCAACTCGGCCATGGTCAGATCCTTGATGGTGCGGATGCGGCGGTTCTCCAAGTGGTCGATGTCGTCGGTGACCCCGTCGTCCGCCCGCAGCTTCAACAGGTAGTGGCAGATGTTCAGGAAGTCGTCCCCGGACAGGGTCATCCGCGCGTCGTCCTTGACGCCGAATTTACGGTTCAGGCGGAAACGGCCGATCTCGCCGAAGCTATAGCGCTTCTCGTCGAAGAAGCGCTCGAAAAACAATTCCTGCGCCTTGTCGCGGGAGGCCGGGGTGCCGGGCCGGAGCCGCCGGTAGATTTCGAGCAGCGCCCAGATATACTGGGCGCGGTCGATGCCGCCGGACCAGGCCGCCCGCCAAGCCATGCGGTTGATTAATTCGTCCTCGAGCTTCCTGGCGTCGCCGCCCTCCGTCAGGGTTTCCCGCTGGGCCAGGTCGGCAACCAGGCCTGAGGCGACGTTGGCCTCAATTTCATCCAGGACTTCCCGGTCCGTCTCCTCAATGAACAGCGCGCCGATGCTCCTGGGCTTGGAATCGCGGCCGTCGCGGGCCGAGACCATGGCCTCCCGGACCGCCCGGGCCACCGTTTCCGGCCCGGCGTCGCCGCCGGCCAGCAGGGTTTTCAGGCGCTTCGTCGCGTCGGAGGCGCGAATGACGTCGCGAATGACACCCAACCCCCATTCCTCGACCCGGTCGCGCTCCTCCATCAGGGTGTTGACGATCAGATTGTCCTCCAGCCCCTCGAAGTCGCCGTTGGCGTCCAGCCCGCCCACGACCTCCAGGCCCTCGATCCCGGCCTCGCGGAGGCGCGACAGCACGGTCGGCCTGACCCCGGATTTATCGGCGGCGCCGTCAAGCTGGCGCTCCAGGGCGGCCCGGGTCAGGCGGGAGCAGGCCGGGAGCAGCACCTGGCAGTTGGCGTAATCCATCACCCGCGAGACGCTGAGCGGCAGGTGCTTGTTTTCGCGCTCCATTTTGTCCAGCCTTTCCAGGACATCCCCGGCAAGGGAGAATTTCACCACCGGATGGAAGGCGTGGAGGATGTCGCTGTCGGAATCGAGGAGCGGAGCCCACTGCTCGATACGGCGGCCCTCGCCGCCGGAGATGGACTTGCCGACGTCGTAGACCAGCGGCAGGCCGGCCTCGTCCTTCTTGACCGCCAAGGCGCGCAGTAAGGTGGTGGCGGACAATTTGCCGGAACGGTCGATGCGGATGTTGAGCTGATCCTTGGAAGTGGTTTCGACCTGGATCCAGGAACCGCGCTCGGGTATGATGCGGCAGGAATGCAGCGGCTTGCCGGAGGAATGAACCTCCGAGGAGAAATCGCAGCCCGGGCTCCTCTGGAGCTGGGTGACGATGACCCTTTCCGCCCCGTTCACCACGAATTCGCCGCCGCCGATCATGAGGGGGATGTCCCCGAGGTAGACCCATTCCTCGGTCGGCACCTTGCCGGTAAGGCGCACCTTGATCTTCAGGGGGCCGGCGTAGGTCAACTTGAGGGCGCGGCACTCGTCCGGGCTGTGGCGGGGCTCGTCTATCCGGTATTCAAGGTATTCGAGGCTGACCGAGCGATCATAGGATTCAATGGGGAACACCTCGCGGAACACCGCCTCCAACCCGTCGTTCTTGCGTTCCCGCGGCGGAACGTCCCTCTGCAGAAACTCGGCGTAGAAATGCCGCTGGGTGTCCATGAGATCCGGCAGGGGCATGGATCGAAAGGCTTTTCCGAAATAGCGAATTTCCTGGCTCATTTGAGTCCTCGCTCCGTGGGAATGGATCAAGCCGGCCTCTAGCCGGAAACCGCATAGCGGCGTCCACCGGCGAAAAGCCTCCGGCGGACGCCGCTCCAGGCACAACCAGGAAACCGGCCGCTATTTCAGCTCGACGTCGCCGCCCGCCTCGACGAGCTGGGCCTTGAGCTTGTCGGCCGTGTCCTTGTCCACCTTCTCCTTGATGGGGCTCGGCGCCTTTTCCACCAAATCCTTGGCCTCCTTGAGGCCGAGGCCGGTGATTTCGCGCACCGCCTTGATGACCGAAATCTTCCGGGTCGTATCCGGAACGCCCTTCAGGACGACGTCCAGGAGCGCCGGGCCGGCGTCGGCGGCTTCGCCGGCGCCGGCGGCGGGGGCCGCGACCATCACCGCGCCGCCGCTGGCCGGCTCGATGCCGTAAACATCCTTCAGATAATCCGAAAGCTCCTTAGCCTCAAGCAGGGTGAGAGCGACTATCTTGTCGCCTATTTCCTTGATTCCAGCCTTCCATTCACGGTCTTCCGACATTCCACTTCTCCTGATTTCCAAATGGTTCCCGGCGGTCGGGCTAGCGTCCGCCGCCGTAAAATTCGCGTCAGCCGCCCACTCAGGCGGCGACCTCGCCCTCCGGCTCGGCCTTCTTCTTGATCTGGCTCGCCAGCCTGGCGCCGCTGGACAGCGCCTGGGCCGAGAGGCGGCCGCCCATGGAGGACGCCTGGCCGGAGATGATGGATTTCAACTCCGCCTTGGTGGGACTCTTGGACAATTCCAGCACCTGGAGCGAATCCAGCGCCGCCTTTTCGACCAGGGCGCCGTGCAATTGAAGCTCGGCGTGCTCCCGCTTGAAATCAACCAGGAAGCGCGCCGTCGATACCGGATCCTCGCCCCAGACAAAGGCGGTCTGGCCCTTGCAAATGGCCAAGACCCCGTCCTGGCCCAGCTCGCGCAGGGCGATGCCGGCCAGGCGGTTCCGGATGAAAAGCATCCGGCCGCCGAAGGCCGCCAGTTTGCCCCTGAGTTCGTCGATGCCCTTGACGCTCAGCTTGGGATAGCCGACGGCGATGAGAAAGCCCGCTTCCTTGAACGCCTTCTTATATGCCGCGACCTGCAATTGGTTCACTCTGTTAGGCATTATGCCCCTCCCAAAATACAATTCCGGGGGCCCGGAATCTCCGCCGCCCCGGCCTCAGCCGGCGGCGACCGGCTCGGCCTGCAACTGGATCCTGACCCCGGGACCCATGGTGGAGGAAATGAAGACGCCGGTCATATAATCCCCCTTCACGGCCTGCGGACGGATCGCCTTAATGTGTTTCAAGGCGTGCTGGATGTTGTCGACCAGCTTGTCCGCGTCAAAGGACGCCTTGCCCACCACCATGTGGACATTGCCGTCCTTGTCGTTGCGGAATTCGATCTTGCCGGCCGCGAACTCGGCCACCGCCTCCGCCACCTTGTCGGTGACGGTGCCGGATTTAGGGCTGGGCATCAGGCCCTTGGGGCCCAGCACCTTGCCCAGTTTGCCGACGAAGCGCATCATCGAGGGATGGGCCACGGCGACATCGAACTCCATCCAGCCGCCGGTTATCTTGTCGACCAAGTCCTGGCCGCCCACCTCGACCGCCCCCGCCGCCTTTGCCGCCTTGGCCGCCTCGCCCTCGGCGAAAGCCGCCACCCGCATCGACTTGCCGATGCCGTGGGGCAGCGACAGGCTACCCCTGACCAATTGATCGGCCTGCTTCGAATCAATGGCCAGCTTGACCGCGAGATCGACGGTTTCGTCGAACTTGGCGGTCGCCCTGGCCTTGACCGCCGCCACCGCCTCGGGGATGCCCAAGGCCAGGTTGCGGTCGTGATTGTCGGCCGCCTTGCGGAAACGCTTGCTGTGCCGCCTTGCCATGCTTTCCTCCCGGTTTTCCGCGCCCCGGCCGGAGCGTCGCGCCCCGGCTCCGGCTTACAGCGGTCATCCGGCCAGACGGGCCGCCCAATGGCCCGCCGCCTGCCGCCGCCGGAAAACATCAACCGTCAATCCGCCACCTCGATGCCCATGCTGCGGGCGGTGCCGGCGATGACGCGCTTGGCCTGCTCGACGCCGCGGGCGTTGAGATCGGCCTTCTTAATCTGGGCGATCTCGGCTAGATGCGCCTGGGTGACCTTGCCGACCTTCTGCTTGTTGGGCGTGCCGGAGCCGGACTCCACTCCGGCCGCCTTGAGCAACAGTACCGCGGCCGGCGGGCTCTTCACCACGAAATCGAAGGTGCGATCGGAATAAACGAAAATCTCCACCGGCACCTTGATGCCCTTCTGGGCTTGGGTGGCGGCGTTGAAACGCTGCACAAACTCGCCCACCGGCACCTGGGCCTGGCCAAGGGCCGGACCCACCGGCGGCGCCGGGGTGGCGGCGCCGGCCATGCACTGGAGCTTGATCTTGTTGACCACTTCCTTGCCTTTTTTCGCCATGAGTCGCTCCCAAAGCGTCAAACGCGACGCCGTGACAACCGGGAAAGCGATCCCGCCCCCAATACCGGCGGCGGCAACCGGTTCCCCCAACCGCTCCAGGCGAG
>JAISYD010000212.1 GCA_031270145.1 Planctomycetota bacterium | reverse complement strand
GAGGCCCTGGCCCTGGCGGAAAATTCATTCTCCCAGGCAAGCCCCCCATAAGGGCTTAGGCGGGAGTTGGGCGTCCAGGCGACCCGGGCGCCAAGGCGCGGGCGGCTGGAGTCGGCGTTTCGTGACGGTCACGCTGTTGCCCATGGTGGTGGCGGAACCGGAAGTGCTGTCGGCGATCCCCCCCGGTGACTTCCCCGTCAACTGTACCGATTCCTTCAATAATCACATGGTTGTTTGACAATAATCACATCGTCCTAGGGATTGATACAATAATGACGGCGGCGCAACCAACGATAAAAATGTCATCCGGATTTATTAGATGACTGGGAAATGCATAACATCAATTAAAGCTAATGATTATGGAATTGGAACGCTACAAGGGGGAAAGTGCGATTGGAAGATGATTTGGCATTGTAAAACAATGTCCGATAAGAAGTGTTGTGTTGCGTTCATTTCATGACACATATTGTTCTAATAAAAGATTCGGCGCCCGGTGGCCTCCGTCTTTTCCCGCATTTTTGTACAATGGGAACGCAACATAGGGAACGCAACATAAAAACTTTGTTAACAAAGAAGAAAGCTATGTCAAGCTCAAATCGGGGCGTTTTTTGGTTCAGGTTGATATACATCCTGTATTAGACTTTGCGGAGCGCTAGGCTTCCGACTCCTTACCACCCCCCGTTCTTCCTCATTCCCTTCCCTCCTCCGAGGATACTCCGCCAGGCCAGGCCCGGGTCAAAATCGTTTCCCGGCGTATTTTCCGGCCCCAACCGATGGCCGGAAAATACGCCCGCCGGCGATTTTTTCTCGTCTAACCCGACGATTCGGCCTATATTTAACAACACGTTCTTACAGCCTGGCCTATCGAGATGGAGGCCGGACAACGAAGGCTGCCCAAAGGCTTGGCGGAGGCGCCCGCGGTGATTTCCCGGGGATTCACCTCCCGGAGGCCGCGCCAGCGGTTTCCGGCCCCGAACGTGGAATCGCTTGGTGTCCGAATCGAGCTTTATATTCTTGAAATTAGCTTGACGCGGGGCGCGCCTCGTGCTATACAAGGCCTTGCTCCAGCTTAGGGATCGTAAAGAAATAACGTTTACCCTTCAGCGCAAGGTCTATCCCGATTTCCCTTGGGGTTCGTCCAAAAATAACTTATACAAATACAAGTTTATACCGCGTCACCAACGTCGCTCTCGTGAATTTTCGCCCAACCACGGGCGAAAATTCACCGCCGCGACTAGGTTCCTTGTCTAAACATGCATAAGTTATTTTTGGGCAGACCCTTAAAAGTCGACATCCCGCCGGTTGATTGGGGAGGCGATCATGCGGTACCGGACAATGGGCGGGACCGGGGAGAAGATTTCCGTCGTTTCCCTGGGCGGCCACGAATACCTGCCCGACAAGCGTTCGCGCGGCTTCAACGAGGATCTGGCCAAGGCGATCACCCCCGGCCACCTTTTCCCCGGGTTCGGCCGGGAGCGGCGCCGGCGCGTCCTCAAGACCGCTTTCGACCACGGCGTCAATTTTTTCGACGTCACCATGGATTCGGAAAAGGAGGCGCTCGGCCGCAACCTGGCCGAAATGCCGCCCCCCTATCCGGTGTTTGTCCAGACCCGCCCCGAGGGTTTTGTCTATACCTATGACGAAAACAACGCCAGGATGGCGAAATACGATTTGATCAAGGCGGAGGCGGCGCGCATTCTCGGCCTGTTGAGGCGGGAGCGGATCGAGTTCTTCAACTTCGCCTTCATGCGGGCCGCCCTCCGGCACGATCGCGAATACCTGGCCAAGATCGCCGACAACGCGGCGCGGCTCAAGAAGGAGGGGCTTATCCAGTATGCCTGCGCCGACACCTTCTCGGGCGAGGAAACCTATCTGAGGCAGATCGCCGCCGGCTGCTTCGACGCGGTGTACGTCAATTTCAACCTCGGCGACCGCGGCGCCCGCGAAAATGTTTTCCCCGCCGCCGCCAAGGCGGGAATGGGGGTGATTTCCCGGGAAGCCTTCATGAAGGGCGCCCTGTTCCGCATGGCGGGGGAGGCGGGCGTCGCCGACGCCGACGGGCTGGCCCGGGCCGCGCTGAAATGGTGCCTGTCCGCGCCGGAAGTCACCACGGTGGTCTATGGAACCGGCGACGCCGGCCATCTCGAAAACGCCCTGGCCGCGGCGGACGACCCGGCGATCGGCGAGGAGGAGAACGCGTTGCTGGAAAGGATCGCGGCGACCGGCGCCTTCGGGGAGTTCAGGGCCAAAAAAGAACGGGAATTTTTCGAGGGAATGTAATCGCGAGGGCGGCGCCGGCGACGCGGTATAAACACGTATAAGTTATTTTTGGACGAACTCTTGCCCGAAAAGTCCGCCGGGGAACCGGGGCGGGCGGGGGAAGGCGAGGGGGGCGACGCGATGATGAACAACAAGGTGGGCGCGTATTTCACCTATTGGGCCGAAAAATACAACACCGACTACGACATTTGCGTCAGGAAGGCGGCCGCGCTCGGCTTCGACGCCATCGGCGTGCGCGGCACCGGGATTGTGGAATTTTCCGACGGGAAAAAGGACGCCACCCGCCGGCTGGCCGAGGATCTGGGCCTCAAGATGAACTTCGTCGCCGCCCTCGCCGACCACGACATCGCCTCGGAGGACGCCGATTCCCGCCGCCGGGGCGTCGAATACGTCAAGCGCATCCTCGACGCCGTCGCCTACATGAAAGGGGACCTCCTCGCCGGCTCGTTCTATTCGCGGTGGCACGGCGCGCTGCCGGCCGGGGTGACGGACAAGACGCCGTGGCTCGAGCGCAGCGCCCGGGGCATGCGGGAAATCTGCCGGGCCGCCGCCGACCACGGCATCCGCGTCTCCCTGGAAATCCTCAACCGCTACGAAACCTGCCTCCTGAACACGGCGGCCGAGGGCGTCGACTACGTCGGGCGGGTGGGCGCGGACAATCTCGGCCTGCTGCTCGACACCTTCCACATGAACATCGAGGAGGACACCCTCCCGGGCGCCATCGGAACGGCCGGCCGCCTCCTCAGCCATTTTCATCTCGGCGAGGCCAACCGGGACGTCCCGGGGCCGGGCGGGCACATTGATTGGGACGCGGTGTTCAAGGCGCTCGGGCGCGTCGGCTACGGCGGCATCGTCGAGTTCGAGCCGTTCGTCGTCATGGGCACCGAGATCGGCGGCAATGTCCGCCTGTGGCGGGACTTGTCCGGCGGCATGGACCTGGACGAAAAGATCCGCCGTTCCCTCGCCTTCGTCAGGGAGCGGATGGCGGCGGCGTGACGACG